>JANWWY010000023.1 GCA_025057455.1 Aquificaceae bacterium | reverse complement strand
TCCGTAGTAAAGCTCCTCAAACTGCACTCCCTTGCCATAGTGAACGCTATATAAGTTTCTCTTCCCCCTTGTCCAGAAAACTTTGCCAGAAAATCTTCTTATCTTCTGAGTTCTCGCTCTGTTTGTGTTTGCCACCTTTTCTGAATACGTGGTAGGAGTTTATGCTTGGGTCTACGAGGAGTCTGGCGAGCGTAAGGACTGGTGAGCGCGTGAGGTATGAGAGAATGAAAAGCGTCATGATTTGCTGGTCTGAGAGTTTTGACCCTCTTCTTACTTTGGGCTTTGACTGAATGAGCTTGTAGAAGGCTTCTACCTGCGATAGAACTTTGTGATACAATACTTGCAGTTGCATAAAAGACCTTCTGCCATGGGGTTTGGTATTATGATATACTAGCCCTGTGGCGGCTTTTTGCTACAAGCTTCTTCGCTTTTTGAATTTCTCACTTAACGTGTAAACAAGTAGGCTTATAATAATACTTATAATGGCAGGGCATAGTCACTGGGCTCAGATTAAGCATAAGAAGGCGAAGATAGACGCACAGAGGGGCAAAGTCTTTACCAAGATAATACGGGAAATAACCGTTGCAGTTAGAGAAGGCGGTCCAAACCCAGAAACCAATCCCAGGCTGAGGACGGCAATAGAAAACGCAAGAAAGGTGAACATGCCCTCGGACACCATAGAAAGAGCAATAAAGAAGGGAACAGGCGAGCTGGGTGGTGAAAACTACGAAGAAGTTCTGTATGAAGGATACGCTCCTGGCGGTGTTGCCCTTATGATAATAGCTCAAACGGATAACAGGAATAGGACAACTTCCGAAATAAGGCATGTGCTCTCAAAACACGGGGGAAATCTTGGTTCTTCTGGTTGTGTTTCCTTTCTCTTTGACAGGGTAGGTCTAATAGAAATACCCAAAGAGGGGCTTACAGAGGACGAAGTCTATGAGAAGGCAATAGAGGCTGGGGTTGAGGACGTGGAAGTTGGTGAGCTTACCTACACCTTATATACCGCTCCGGAGGAGCTATACCGTGTAAAGGAAGCCATTGAGTCTATGGGTTTACGCATAGAAAGGGCTGAAATAGCCTACAAGCCCAACAGCTTAGTATATGTGCAAGATGGTGAGACCGCAAGGAAAATACTCAAGCTTATAGACGCCCTTGAAGACCTTGACGATGTCAAGGAGGTTATAGCAAACTTTGACATACCCAAGGAATTAATGGAACAGGCAAGCTTTTAAAAAATTCTGTCTAATAGCACCACAAAGAAGAAGGCTACGCTTATGTAGCCGTTTACCGTAAAAAAGGCTTTGTTTATCTTAGAAAGGTCGTAGGGCTTTACCAAAGAGTGTTCGTAGTATAGAAATACCGCTATAGCCAAGAATCCCACAAGGTAAAGGAAGCCGAGAAATTCAACCCTGAAAAGAAGAAAAAGCAAACACACAAAGGTAAGGATGTGGAAAAACCTTGAGAGCAGTAGAGCCTTTTCTATTCCGAATTTGACAGGCACAGACTTAATGCCGTGTTTTAGGTCAAACTCGTAGTCCTGAAGGGAATAGAGAATATCAAAGCCTGCCACCCAAAAACCCATGCCAAAACCAAGAATTACTGCGTTGAGAGATACGTGCTCATTGAAAGAAATGTCAATGGCCAAAGGCACGAGAAAGTAAACGCATCCCAGCACAAGATGGGGATAGTAGGTAAACCTCTTTGAGTAGGGATATAGCCAAAGAAGAAGGAGCACCACGGGCGCAAGCAGAAAAGCGTAAAGGTTTATAAGAAGGCAAGAAAGGAAGAAAATCCCCGAAGAGAGAAAAACTAGCCTTTTTATATCTTTCTCTGATACCTCACCTCTTGCGTGCACCCACTCCTTGGTTCTTGGGTTTATCTTGTCTATAGGCAGGTCTATGAGCCTGTTTAAAGCCATACCTGCAGTTCTTGCACTAACAAAGGCAACAAGGACCCACAGGAGCTTCCAAAGAGAGGGCATATATTGGTAGAGTATAACTAAACTGGCAAGGGCAAAAGGTAAGGCAAAGATAGTATGCTCAAACTTGGTAAGCTCTAAATACTTTTTCATATGTCAAATATAACCTCAGCTATCCACAAATCCCCTTCCCTCTCAACCTTCAGATTATGATAGGTGGCAGCCTTTATTACAAGCCTTGGCTCGTTTCTCTCTGGGTCAAACCTATCCCCAAGGAGTTTAACCTTTGCATAGTCTTTTTTGACTTCTATAGGCTCACATTTTGAAGCTACAAAAAGCTCTGACTCATGCAGGACTATTGCCTCGTTTATAAGGTCAGCAATCAGAAAGGGCAGTTCGGAGTAGGTTTGTATGACCCTTTCTTCTTTTGGTTGAACGTCTTCTATGGGCGTAATCTCGTTGTAGGTTGCCAGCAAGCTCTTACAGATTAAATCCTCAAGGCTTTTTGCTCTTACTCTTATACCCGCATCCGCAGTTATCTTATCAATAGTTTCATAAAAGCTCATAGTCCCAAAACATCAAACATAGAATACCAACCTGGTGGCTTGTTCTTTATCCACCTTGCCGCTTCTATAGCACCCCTTGCGAATATGTCTCTGGATGTTGCCCTATGTGTAATCTCAAGCCTCTCACCAAAGCCAAAGAAATAAACGGTATGCTCACCTACCACATCACCGCCTCTGAGAGCCATTACTCCCAGCTCGTCTTTTCCTCTTTCCGATATTCCATCCCTTCCATGCACACTTTTGCTTAGGTTCATAACATCTTTGAGAATCTCCTCAAGCTTTAAGGCTGTGCCACTGGGCGCATCCTTTTTATATCTGTGGTGCACCTCAAGCACTTCAACATCAAAACCCTTTTCTCTGAGAACTTTACCCGCTATCTCCGTAAGTCTAAAAAGAAGGTTTACGCCAAGGCTCATGTTGGGAGAGAGAAGCACAGGAGCATTCTGAGAGCAGGCTTTTAATTCCTCTACTTCTTGCTGACTAAAGCCAGTAGTTCCTATAACTATGGGCTTACCCAAAATGGTAGACAACCTCGCATGAGAAAGGGAAGCAGTAGGATTTCCAGAAAATTCTATGACTACATCGCAGAAGGGAATAACCTCTTCAAGCCTTGAAGTGATGGGAAACCCCTTAAGTTCTTCTATACCTGATGCTTCCCCCAAGTCTGTGGACCTTAGGCAGTCAGGATGTTCCACACCCGCAACCACCTGAAAATCTGAATATTCAAGAGAGAGCCTGAGTATGCTTTTACCCATTCTACCAAGGGCACCGCAAACTATGGCTTTTGTCATCCCTCTTCCTCTTCGCCAAATATCATATCTTCAAGCTCTTCTACTGCATCCTCAGCTTGGTCTGGTGGCACAACGGAGGGATAGAGAGCCACTTGTATGCCCTCGGTAAATAGGAACTTGCTTAGTATTTCCTGTAGTTTTTCTAATTCTTCTGGGGTTAAGTCTCCTCTTATACTTTCCTCTACTGGCTTGTTTGTAAAAAAGAATCCTACAAGGCTGAAGGGAACAGCATAAAGTTGTTCTTCCATAACACTCTCCTTTAGTAGCTTTTAGGACAATTATAACATATCTCTCATAGATAAACTTGCCTTCAGCATTTATTCCAACCTGCCCCCAAAAACTTTCTAAGCATTGACAGCAATAGACCCATAGTTTGTTTCAACTCCACACGGTAGATTAGCAACCTTACCTAAGCACATAAAGAAAGATAAGGAATGACAACGCTTTTGTCAAGGGGGTACCCCTCTCAAGTGAAGGTTATTTTCCCGGAAACGCCGGTGATGCAAAGTCGAGTGTGTTATTGTAAAGTTTAAAGTATTGATACGCAAGGCTTTGAGCTATACCGCATACAGACATCTGTATGCTTTTATGCCCGTATGCTCGTATGCATGATAAAATAGAGTTCATGTCTCGCAAGCCAAAGAAGGAGGTTAAAGTCAAAAGAACGACTCTCGTATTACCCTACGATTTGTGGGAGGAGCTAAAAATAGAAAGCATAAAGAAGAACAAGACCATGAGTCAGATTATTGCTCAAAAGCTCCGCCTGCTCAAAGCCTTAGAGGGTAAGATAAGCACAACTGAGGACCCCCTTTCCTTTTAGGAAGCCAAACCCTATTTAGTTGCCAAGATGACCAGGGGTATTAGCCCCTAACAAACGCCTGCTTTAACATGTTAACCTATACAAGCCTACATGTCAAGCGGTTAGCACCATTTTAGAGCTTACAAAGGACTTTTGGTAGATGTTTCTACCGCTTGGGATAATTTGGATTTTATGTATATAGCCGTATTATGATGACTTATTGTCATTATAAAGACCTTTTATTGCACATACCTCCCAAACCCATATGCTTAAATATGGAGGTATAAGGATGGACAGAAGAAGCTTTTTTAGAATGTTTCCCTTCTTGGCTTCTTTGCCTTTGGTAAATAGGGTGGCTTCAGCCACACCCTCAAGAATGGAAATGTCCCAGATAAGAAAAGAAGCAGAGATAGGCGTGGTATATCACTGCGACTTTCCACAAGAAGACCGATTTAGGACAATGCTAAGGAACATAGGCAATCACCTTTCTGTTTATGACTACAATCCTATGAAAATAAAAATAGTAGTTGTAGCTCATGGGGCTGGCGTCAAGTTTTTCATGAAAGATTTATCCGGTAGTCCTTGGGAAAAGGAAACCATAAAGATACAAGAACTCTATGAGGAAGAAAGGTCTCTGATAACCTACGGAGTGGATTTTTATATATGCAACATAACCCTTCAGAGATTAAAGTTAGAACCAACTAAGCTTCACGAATTTACCAAAATAGTCCCATCAGGCGTTGGTGTTATAGGACATCTTCAAGCGGTTGAAAGGTTTGCCTACATAAAGGTTGTTTAAAAGCCAAAGGTCATGGGTATATCCATGTTTACATCCTTGACTTCTTTTATATCTGGGAATTTATTCTTTAGAGCCCTTTCTATTCCGGCTTTTAGAGTCAAGACGGACATACCGCAACCGGAGCAAGCTCCTACCATCCTTACGAGCACAGTACCATCCTCTTTTATATCCACAAGCTCTACGTCACCACCATCAAACCTCAAAGCGGGTCTGATTTCATCCAAAACCGCTTCCACTTCTTCCCATGTAGGCATTGCCATTTTAACTTCCTCCTTTAAAAATGTTTAAACTATAAGTGTATGCAGACAAACGGTGCTATCAATGAGAAAAATCAATATGTGGTGATAGGGAAGGTTTTGGATACCTACGGGCTAAAGGGTGAGCTAAAGGTCCAACCCTACCTACGCCCAGAAGCCTGGAAGGACATAAAAAGGGTATTTTTAAAACGCAAGGGTGGTGATTACGTTCCTTTCAAGGTAGCAAGCTTGAAGTTCCACGGGAAGGAGCGGATAATATTGCGCTTTGAAGGTTGCGAAGATGTCACTCAGGCGGAGGGGTTCAAGGGTGCAAAAATCTTCCTTCCAAAAGAGGAGCTTCCAAAGAAGAAAAAGGATGAATACTACTATTTTGAGCTGGAAGGTCTTGAGGTCTACACAGAAAAGGGGACAAACCTTGGAAGGATAACTGGCGTGATAGAGCAAAAGCCCTATGACCTTTTGGAGGTGGATAGTGGTAGGCTATACATCCCTTTTGTGAAGGCTTTGGTAAAGCGGGTAAACTTGGAGGAAAATAAGCTAATAGTGGACGAGAGGCTCTCTGAGCTTTAGTGCCTCTTTGACCAAGTTATAGCCCCAAAGTGTATTTCCATTGCGGATTGTATTATGGATTCTGAAAGTGAGGGATGAGAATACATACACTTGGAAAGAAAGTCAACACCCAGCCCAGCCTTCATTACGTGAAGAACCTGATGGAGCAATTCACCTGCATGAGGTCCGAGAATGTGGCAACCCAATATTTTTCCACTCCTATCCGCTACAAGCCTTACAAAGCCTTCGTTCTCCCCATCGTCCATAGCCTTAGGGTTTGGCACAAAGGAGACTACACCTACTTTTACTTCGTAGCCTTCCTCTTCCGCTTGGTCCTCCGTTAGTCCCACGCTGGCAATCTCGTAAGCGGAATATATGACCTTTGGAACAATTTTCTCATCCCTCTTTAGCTCTTTCTCACCAAGCATATGACTTATGGCAATTTTTGCCTCATACATAGACTTATGGGCAAGCATGAGAGGGGATGTTATGTCCCCACAGGCATATATGTTAGGCACCGTAGTCTGACAAAACTGGTTTACCTTCACAAAACCTCTACTGTCCTTTTCAACTCCCACCTCCTCAAGCCCTATGCCTTCTGTGTTAGGTTTTCTTCCAACACCCAAAAGTATGAAGTCCGCCTCTACATAGGAGCCGTCAGAAAGGTAAGCCTTTACTCCACCTTCGTGGGATACCCATCTTAGAAGCGTGCTTTTAAGCCTTACATCTACACCTATCCTCTTTAACTTCCTTGCCAAGTATCTGGAAGACTCTTCTGGTATGTCGGGAGTAGGCAGAAGCCTCTCCTTTAGCTCCAAAAGCACCACGTCAGAACCGTACATTCTAAAGATATAAGCAAACTCAACACCCACAGCACCCCCACCCACTATAATGACCTTCTTTGGAAATTCCTCAATACTCCATATTTGGTCTGTGTCGTAGATGTATCTACCATCTGGCACGAGGTCTCCGAGGCTCATCGTAGAAGAGCCGGTGGCTATGAGTATATACTTAGCCTTCAACTCTTCCCCGGATGGCTCAACTGCAACGGTATGCGAGTCCTTTAGAACACCCTTTCCGTAGAAAATGGGTATCTTCAGATGCTCCGCAAACCTTTTAAAGTTTTCCCTAATACTTACCACAACTTTATCTCTACCTTCTTTGAGTGCTTTCATATCCAATCTGTAGCCGTTTAAGAATACGCCGTATTCTGGCATTCTCTGAAACTTTTCAAGCATGTATGCACCGTGTCTCATGTATTTGGAAGGAATGCAACCTCTGTTTAGACAGTTTCCACCTACCGTTTCTGGGCTTAGCTCTACGAGGGCAACCTTCATACCTCTTCTGTGAGCGTAGAGAGCACCTTCATAGCCACCACTTCCTGCACCCAATATGACAAGGTCATACATCTTTTCTTTTCCTCCTTTCCTTGTAGACCTCTTGCCTGCACTGGCTTATTATAGTGCGATACTTGTAGTATACAGAGGGAACCTTTATGGGAAGACCGTAGTATTTTTCCAGCATAAGCATTATCTCTTCTGTGGTAATGTAGCGGTGGTTTCTTATAATGCTTTTTATGTATCTTATAATACGGGTCTCCCTCATATGCGGTAAGATATTTTAACAGGCTTGGAAGATGTGTTTGATGAGCTTGGTCATTGAAGCCTACCTAACATTCCTATAAGGTTTTAAATGGGAATGAGTCAAGAGCATTGGGATTTTGTGAACGCACTAATTATCTTAGCACGATTTATTCAAGTTTTTGGCTTTTTCTTTGCAATACTTATGCTCATAAAGGAATTTCCCATTTCTTACACCTTTGGTGTATTTTCTGTTAACCTGATAGGCTTCTTTGCCATTTTGGTAGGCATACTGACAGGATTCTTATCCCTTCTTGGCACAATCCTGGCGGATGGTATTATTATAGGCGTAAGCCTCCTTCTTTTTTTCAAAGCTTATATGGTAAAAAAACAAAGAGAAAAGTTCCCCCCAAAGCCCAAGCCCTTTACGCGCTGTCCCGTCTGCGGAGTTTTCATAAACCCAGAGCTGGACTACTGCGTGCTTATGGACAGCAAAAGCTTGCTCTATTTTGACAAAAGGGAGCATATGGAAGCCTTTTTAAAGAATCCAGAGGCTTACAAAGTATCAAAGGAGATAAATTACGACGGTGTGAGGAAGATATGCCTAAAGAAGGAAGAAGGATGGAAAAAGGCTGAAGAAGTTTTCAAAGAAAACATCACCACTTTGGGACTGTAATCATAGTTAAAAACTTGGTGGGGGCAAAGCCCCCATACTTTCACTTTATGAAGTCTTTAAGCGCTTCGTAAGCTTTCATTGCCTTGTCAAACCTTTCGTTTATGACCTCCCAGTTGAGGTTTTGCAGAAAAGCATCTATGTATGGAGGTCTTTTGTTCTTCTGATCTACGTAGTAGGCATGCTCGTAAGTGTCAAGAACTATTAGAGGTATAAGCCCTGTGTAGTTATACACGTTGTGAGCATCCAAGCCGTTTATGACGAGCCTACCAGAGAATATATCAAGCCCCAGTATAGCCCAACCTCTAAAAGCTATACCAGTGGCTTTAAGCTCCTGCGTACAGGCATCCCAAGAGCCAAAATCCTCTTCTACTTTCTTCTTTAGTGCTTCGGATGGCTCTCCCTTTGCACCGAGATGCCCAAAGTATAGCTCGTGGAGGACTACACCCATGTAGTTGAAGGTCTCTTCCACCTTCAGTTCTCTAAACTCAGAGTAGTTTTGGTTTGCCTTGCTTCTGTCGGAGAAGCTAAGGTCTGCCAGCTTCTCTTGGATTTCGTTGTACTTGGTCACATAGCCCTTGTAGTGGGCCTCAAAGTGAGGCTCTATCTGCTCGTTGGAAATACCGTTGAGGTTTGATGGTTTTAGGTGGTCCTTTGGTTGAACCTTGTGGACTGGCATGGCTTACCTCCTTGAGTTTTTTCACATTATAAGCCGTACCGGTTTAACCTTACCATGAGGAAGCTCAGTGTCCGTGTCCGTGCTTGCCACCCATCCCTTTCTTTACGGGAGCTTGAACCTTTATCTCTCCAGCCTTTTCAAACTTCAAAGTCAGCTCTACTTTATCACCCTCCTTTAGTGGCTTTTTGAGGTTTATGAGCATTATGTGAAGACCACCGGGCTTTAGTTCAACCTTTCCGCCTGCTGGAACTTCTATTGCCTTTACCCTCCTCATCTTACCCTCTACAGTCTCGTGGAGCTCTGTGATTTCTGAAGCGTTGTTGGAGGCATCTACAAGCTTGTCCGCCTCTTTGCCTTTGTTTTCAATAATCATGTAAGCTGCAGACATCTTAGATGTAGGTGGCACTTCCCTTACCCAAGCGTCTTTTACCTCAATCTTTGGCTGGGCAAAAACCAGACCACTTAGAAGCACTCCAGATAGGATTAGCTTTCTCATGACACACCTCCATGGGTTTTTGTTTATTTTATAACAATTTTTTATGAAAATCTCATGAAAGCCAGCCCGGCGGGAGTCGAACCCGCAACCTTGGGATCCGTAGTCCCACGCTCTGTCCAGTTGAGCTACGGGCCGTTTTGATTATATTATATGCCATTATGCTAAAGGAGACCATAGACCCCCTACTCCTACAGTACGAGTTTGCCAGAAGGTACTTTAACGAATTCCTCTCACAGAGAGACCATCTGAAAGCGTATCTTAAACCCTCAAAAACTCCAACCCTCATAATGGACCTTGAAGGTATAAAGAGGAGGTATCTGGAAATAAGGTATCACTTTCCCCAGTTTAAAGTGTACTATGCGGTGAAGGCTAACGACCATCCAGAAGTGATAAAGGTTCTTGCGGAGCTTGGTTCTGGGTTTGAAATAGCCTCTTCTGGAGAGCTTAGCAAAATTTTAGACCTGGGCATAAAGCCCGAAAAGGTCATCTCCAGCAATCCAATAAAACCTACAGATTTTATAGATTATGCCTACAGGAATGGCGTGAACCGCTTTGTGGTGGATTCCTTCACAGAAGTGGACAAGATAGCCAAACTCGCACCTCGGTCAAGGGTATACGTAAGACTCGTAGTTCCAAACGAAGGAAGCGATTGGCCCCTGTCCAAGAAGTTTGGCGTGGATGTGGATAACGCTTTAGACATACTCTTGTATGCGCAGGATAAAGGTCTTGTTCCCTATGGTATTACCTTCCACGTAGGTTCTCAGTGCAACAACTTTAGAAACTGGCTCATAGGAATAAAGAGGGCGAGTGACTTTTGGCAAAGGGCAAAGGCAAAGGGTCTAAGGCTTCAGATGCTTAACATAGGCGGTGGATTACCCGTAAAGTACACCTACGAGTCCCTCAGGATTGAGGACATAGCCTACTATGTGAGAGGGCTTCTGCAAAAGTTTATGCCCACTCTACCTCATGAACTTCAGATTGAACCAGGTAGGGGCGTAGTGGGCGACCAAGGTCTGTTAATATGCAGAGTAATTGGCAAGGCAAAGAGAGGAGAAGAAAACTGGCTCTACATAGATACGGGTGTCTTTAACGGACTTGCTGAGGCATTGGGGGGTATCAGGTATCCCTTCTATGTAGAAAGAGAAGGCGAATTAAGGGAATGGACCATAGGGGGTGTTTCCTGCGATAGTATGGACGTAGTAGCCAGAAGGGTAGCCTTACCAGAACCAGAGGTAGGAGATTATCTCTATATACTCTCCGCTGGTGCTTACACAACTGTTTACGCAGCAGAGTTTAACGGTTTTCCAAAGCCTGAGGTTGTATGTCTTTGAGGAAAAGCCGTGTTTCTCCGTTGTGCTTTGTCTCCACATCTACCCATACCCTAACATGGTCTCTGAAGCTCTTGAAAAAGGATTCCCCTACAACAGGCAAGTTTAAAATCACCAGTGTGTTAGATTCTATAATTCTTAGTATGTGTTCTATTTCCTTTGAAGGAATAAAGTCCCTCTGACCTACATAGAGTATGTCTGGGTTCAAGTAGAGGGTATCCCTAAGACCCTCCTCAAAGCTCTCCACATCTACCCCCACCTCTCTCTGGATGACCAAAGACTGTCCGTGTTTAAGCAAAAAGCTAAGAGGAGACTCTAATATGAATATAACTTTGTTGTAGTTTTCGCTTATCCTCTGGAGTAAAGAGTATACGAGTGTGCTTACTATTACTTGGTTCTTACTCTGAAAAAGGATAATTCCAGAGTTGTGAAGCCTTATAATTTCCTCCAATCTGTTTACAGTCTCCCTATCAGGGCAAAGCTTATGAATGGGCGGTATGTGGTAGGGTGTTTTAAGTATGTGAACCACGTAACTGCCCCTCTGAGTTATGTAGCTTACTCTGAAGCGTCCAATATCCCTTACGCCAAAGGAAAACATACCCTCTCTGCTAAGTGGACCAAGAGCAAAGGGTGTGTGGCTTCTAAAGGCAATTAGCGTATCCCTTATATCTTCAGGAGTAAGAATGTTGTCAGAAATCCTTGAAAGCACATTCCCTTTCCTTTCAGTTATAAAGGCACCTGGCACAAGGTATATTTCAGTAGTCTCCTCTCCCTTGCTCAAATAATTAACTATGTATGGCATATAATTCATCCGCTTTTCACCTCTTTGATAATTCTCATAACCTAAGCATTGGGCTGAATTATATTTTAAAGGCAAAAGGAGGACAAAATGGCAGTAAAGGATGTAATGGATGCCCTTAGGGATATGACCATAGAGAATACAAGACTCTCTGAGCTGGTAAAGGATATAAAGCTTATAGGTAAAACCTTGGAAATTGTCTACAGGCTTCCGAAGAAGGGGCTTGAGGAAGACATAGTAGAAAGGACAAGAGAAGCCTTAGAAAGGTTGGCGGATGTGGAGGATGTAAAAGTCAGGTTTGTGGAAGATGTTCCCGCTCAGCCTGTTATGGGAGCCCCAGCTTTTACGAGGAGAAAGGTGCCAGGCATAAAACATCTTATCGCCGTAGGTAGTGGAAAGGGTGGAGTTGGTAAGTCTACGGTATCCGCAAACCTTGCTCTTGCCCTTTCTAAACTTGGATATAGGGTTGGTCTTTTGGATGCGGACATATACGGTCCGAGCATACCCACCATAATGGGCGTAAAGGGTGAAAGGGTTAGCGTTGACGAGAACAACCGCATAATTCCCATAGAAAAATACGGCATAAAGCTTCTTTCCATAGGCTTTTTGCTACCTTCGGAAGATACACCGGTCATATGGCGTGGTCCCATGCTTATGAAGGCCCTTACTCAGTTTCTCTTTGATGTAAACTGGGGCGAGCTAGACTATCTGGTGCTTGACCTTCCACCCGGCACTGGAGATGTCCAGCTTACCTTGGCTCAAAATGTGCACATGGGTGGTGCGGTAGTGGTTACTACACCTCAAGATGTAGCCTTGGCAGATGTGAAGAAGGCTGTTGCCATGTTTAAAGAGGTTCAGATACCAGTTCTGGGTGTTATAGAAAACATGGCATACTTTATCTGTCCAGACAGCGGAAAGAAGTACTACATCTTTGGAAAAGGAAAGGTGGCGGAATTTGCATCCGCTTATGGACTGAAGATTCTTGGTTCCATACCCGTTGACCCAGAGCTTTCTCAAACTTCAGACCTTGGGAAGCCCGTAGTAGAAAGCCATCCAGATTCGGATAGTGCGAGGGCCTTCTTTAGCATAGCAAAACTTATAAGCGACATAACAGAAAGGAGGTAAAAAAATGTTCGTAAAAAAAGCAGGTAAGAGAGTTGTTTATTTAGACCACATAGCCACAACGCCGGTGGCACAAGAGGTCATAGATGCCATGCTTCCCTACTTTAGGGAGAACTTTGGAAATCCTACTTCACTTCACAGCTTTGGACAGGTTGCAAAGAAGGCTATAAACGAAGCCCGTGAAAAACTGGCAAGACTTATAAATGCCAACTCACCAGAGGAAATAATCTTCACCTCCGGTGGTATAGAGGCTAACAACCTTGCCATAAAAGGCATAGCGGAAGCCTACGAAAAGAAGGGCAAGCACATAGTTACCACAGAAATAGAGCATCATTCCATACTACATCCACTCAAGAGCTTAGAAAGAAAAGGCTGGGAGGTTACGTACCTAAAACCCGACAAATATGGGTTAATACATCCTGACCAGATTGCCGAGGCGGTCAGACCAGACACAGTTTTAGTAAGTGTGGGACACTCCAACAGGGAAATAGGCACCATACAAAACATAAAGGAACTTGTAAAGGCGGTAAAAGAAAAAAACCCTAAGGTCATATTCCACACCGATGCCTGCCCTACGCTGGGACATTATCCCGTAGACCTCAAGGATTGGGGTGTAGATGCGGCTTCCTTCACCGCTCATCTCATGTACGGACCGAAGGGCGTAGGAGCTCTTTGGACCAGAAAAGGCGTAAAGTTAAGACCCCTTATAGAAGGTGGAACGCAGGAAAGGGGCGTAAGAGCGGGAACAGAGAATGTCCCCGGTATAGTTGGCTTTGGTGCGGCTTGTGAGTTGGCGGAGAAGGAGCTCTCCGACAGGATGGAAAGGCTCTCCCACTACAGGGACAAGCTAAGGGCTGCACTAGAAGAGAGGTTGGATATGATAGAGTTTACGGGGCATCCAACCCAAAGATTGCCCCATCACCTTTCACTGATAGTGCACCTTATAGAAGGAGAGGCAATGCTCTTAAGGCTTGACCTTATGGGTATAGAGACCGCATCGGGTTCTGCATGCGTATCGTTGGCTCTAAAGCAGTCCCATGTACTGTTTGCCGTAGGCGTTCCAAAGGAGGTAGCCAACGGCTCCATAGTCTTTAGTTTTGGAAGGGATAACACAGAAGAGGATGTGGACTATGTGATTGAGGAGTTTCCCAAAACCGTCAAACTTCTCAGAGAACTATCACCCTTTAACCCAGAAAACTGGGAGCAATACGTAAAAGGTAAAAAATGAAGATTCTGGTTCACATATGCTGTGCACCAGATGCGGTCTATTTTTTAAAAAGATTGAGGGAAGACTATCCTAATGCCCAGATAGTGGGCTTCTTCTACGACCCCAACATACATCCCTATGAGGAGTACAGGCTTAGACTATTGGAAACTGAAAGAATCTGCAAGGAGCTAAACATAGAACTCTACGAGGGTGAATACGACTTAGAAAACTGGCTCTCTGCGGTGCGTGGCTACGAAGACCAGCCAGAAAGGGGTAAGCGATGCGAGATATGCTTTGATTATAGGCTTGCCAGAAGCGTAGAGTTTGCACAGCAAATGGGTGCCACTCACCTGACTACTACATTGCTTATGAGTCCCAAGAAAGAATTTAACATGCTCAGGGAAAGCGGACGCAGAGTTTGTGAGGGCAAGGGTTTAGAGTTTTTGGCCTTAGACTATAGAAAGGGGGGTGGCACTCAGGAGATGTTTAGACTATCAAAAGAGCTGGAAATTTACCATCAAGATTACTGCGGGTGTATTTACGGACTTTTCAAGCAGAAAAAGGGAGAAATTCAGTGGGACCTTGTTTCTTTTAGTGGCAGAAGACCCGGCAGTAAGGAAGAGCTGGCATTTATCAAAGAAATAAGACTCTTTGCGGAGCAAGAGATTGGTCTTGCATGCAGAGAGTGGGAGTTTAGCTTTCTCAATTGGAAGTTAATAAGCGGTAAAATAGAGGTTGGAAATCAGACTGTTCCATCCTTTGTTAGACCTTACTCCTGTTCCATAAAGGGCGTGCTAAAGGCAGACCCGTTGGAAAGAGTAGGAAACACCATATACTACAATAAAGGTGGTTTAAAGGTGATTCTAACGGAGTATATGAGGGATGAGCCCTTGGAGCAGATGGATGTTCTATGCGACCCTACCTTTATGGTGCCAATGGAGTACGAAGAGCTTCTCATGAAAAACAGGGTTGTGGCAACTCTTCAGACGGAGATTAGCCCTGATAAATCCATCATCCTATTGGTGGGGTCTTTGGAAGCTAATACAATACAATATTTGCCAGCGGACACGCTTCAGGATGGCAGGGGTATAAGCCTTGAAAATGTCAAGGAGCTATTAAGGAGGGACTACGAGGACATACTGAAGGGAAACAGAGCTTATATGTTTGTGGGTGCCTCTACCCTTGGAAATCCAGGTCTGAAATACTTTGAAGAAAGGACTGGCAGAAAGGCTACCCCTCTTCTCTGTAATCAAGCTTCTTAGCATCAAGCCAAAGCTTGTCCATTTCTTCAAGGGTCATATCCTTTAGGTCTTTGCCCAACTCCTTGGCTTTGCTCTCCATGTATCTGAACCTTTTTTCAAACCTGTCGTTTGCCTTCTGAAGGCACATCTCCGCATCAAGCCCCAGCAGCCTACCAAGCTCTACTACGGCGGTTAGCACATCACCCAGCTCGTGTTCCAACTCCACTTTATTCATTGAGCGCATTGCCTCTTTCAGCTCTTGGAGTTCCTCCATAAGCTTGTCAAAAGCCTGCTCGGGTTTTTCAAAATCAAACCCCACAAGACTGGCTCTGTCTTGAAGCTTTTTGGACCTCATCAGAGCTGGCAGGTTTCTGGGGATGCCATCCAGCACGCTATCCCTTTCCTTTAGCTTATTCTTTTCCCAGTTTTTAAGCACTTCTTCTGGATTTTCACAGCCAAACACATGGGGATGTCTATCTATGAGCTTTTTGTTGAGAGATTCTATTACGTGCCATATGTCAAAACTCCCTCTTTCCTTGGCAATTTGCGAGTGGAAGACCACCTGCAGGAGTAGGTCTCCAAGCTCTTCCTTTAGCTTTTCATCATCCCCAGAGTCTATAGCCTCTAAGAGCTCGTAAACCTCTTCTACCGCATACTTTTTTAGGCTTTCGTGGGTTTGGCTTTTGTCCCAGGGACACTTGGAGCGAAGCTCCTCCATTATTCTAACGAGCCTTAGGAAAGGGTCCATGAGAATATTATAGTTAGTTCATTCTTAGGCTTACCTTTTTGCTTCGTAGAACTATCATATTCTTATGTGCGGAATTTTTGGCGTTTTTAACGTGGAATACGCAGAGAGGTATGCCTTTTATGGTATTTATGCACTTCAACATAGAGGTCAAGAAAGCGTCGGCATTGCATGTTCTGACTTTGAAGAGGTAAAGGCAATTAAAAAGCCTGGACTTGTGCTTGAAAGCATTAAAAAGGAGGAATTGGATGCCATATCGGGCTACTTGGCAGTGGCTCACGTGAGATATTCTACCGCTGGGGACTCTGGTGGCATAAACTCACAACCCATAGTGAGGGAAACTTCCTTCGGAAAGACTGCGGTCGTCCACAATGGAAACTTGGTAAACTACTTACCTCTAAGGTCTGAGCTTGAGAAAAAGGGCGTTAAGTTTATGCATACCTCTGATACGGAGCTTTTCCTTGTGCTTCTTGACGAGGGCGAGATCCTCCCAGAGGGCATAGACCTTCACCCCCTCGACCGTGAGCTTCTTCCAAGGATTTTTTATACCCTATCAAGGGTAAAGGGAGCATACAGCCTCCTATATCTTTTTAAGGACAGGATAGTGGCTATAAGGGATCCAATGGGCTTTAGACCTATGCTCATGGGTAGAATGAGAGATGCTATTCTCTTTGCCTCCGAAAGTTGTGCCTTTGACATACTGCAGGCGGAGCTTTGGAGAGAAGTAAGACCCGGTGAGGTCATCGTAGTAGATAGGCAAGGAATAAGGACCTACATGCCTTTTAAGTCAGAAAGAAAAGCTATGTGCATCTTTGAGCTTGTGTACTTTTCCAAGCCCGAGAGCTTTGTTTTTGATAACTGGGTTTACAAGGCACGCAAGAGGATGGGTGAACTTCTTGCCTACGAGGACGATACGGTAGCGGACCTTGTTGTTCCAGTGCCAGACTCTGGACTGGTACCAGCCATAGGATACTCACAAGTGAAGGGCCTACCCTTAGAGCTCGGTCTTATAAGAAACCACTACGTGGGTAGAAGCTTTATAGAGCCAACGCAGGAGCTAAGAGACGTAAAGGTGCTTATGAAGCTAAATCCCAACAGAGCGGTGCTTGAGGGGAAAAGAGTTATTGTGATTGACGACTCTTTAGTTAGAGGCACCACATCCAAAAAGATAGTAAGCATGCTAAGGCGTGCGGGTGCCAAAGAAGTGCACATGCGTATAGCATCACCACCTGTTGTAGGTCCTTGTTTCTACGGCATAGATACTCCCACAAGGAACGAGCTTATAGCCAACAGAATGAACCTTGAGGACATAAAAAACTTCATAGGTGCGGATTCTCTGATGTATTTACCCATAGAGAGCCTGCATTCTGTTGTGGAAAGCCCTCAGGATTTCTGCGATGCCTGTTTTAGCAACAACTATCCCCTTGAAGTGGAAGGGACAGCGCTGAGGATGCGTTGAACGGTTTCTAAAACCTCCCTCAGCTGTTTCAAGGGTATCATGTTGGGTCCGTCAGAAAGTGCATTGTCTGGGTCTGGATGTGTTTCCATGAAAAGGCCGTCTACGCCAACGGCCACGGCCGCTCTTATAAGAGGTAGGACAAATTCCCTTTGACCAGAAGACCTGTCACCAGACCCACCGGGAAGTTGCACGCTGTGGGTGGCGTCAAATATAACCTTCGTAAACTCTCTCATTATAACAAGGCTTCTAAAGTCAACGACGAGGTTGTTGTAGCCAAAGCCGACACCTCTTTCCGTTATGTAGTAGTCCACCGCACCCGCAAACCTGAGCTTTTCCACTATGTTTTTTACATCCCATGGTGCCAGAAACTGGCCCTTTTTCACGTTGACCGTCTTACCGCTTCTGCCAGCTTCTACTATAAGGTCTGTCTGCCTGCACAGAAAGGCCGGTATCTGAACTATGTCCACTACTTCCGCAACAGGTTTTACTTGCCAAGTTTCGTGCACGTCAGTAGTCACCTTTAAACCAAACTCCTCCTTTACTCTTTGCAAGACCTTTAGCCCCTCTTCCAGCCCCGGACCTCTAAAGGACCTATGGGAGCTCCTGTTTGCCTTGTCAAAGGATGCCTTAAAGACAAAGTCAAACTCTGGAAACTCTTCTGAAAGTATTCTAAGATGCTGTGCCACCTGAAAGGTTATTCTTTCGTTTTCTATTACGCAGGGACCTGCAATTATTAGCATAGTTTAAAATATAACACCCATGCTTGTTGTTGTAAAACTTGGTTCAAACCTAATACAAACCAGTGAAGGAGATATAGACCTTGCCTTTATTTCCAAGCTTGCGGGAGAGATAAAAAAGTTAAAGGAAGAAGGCATAAAAGTCCTATTGGTTTCCTCCGGTGCTGTGCTTTGCGGTGTGAAAAAGCTGGGGCTTAAAGAAAGACCAAGAGAGCTAAGCCTAAAGCAAGCGGCAGCAGGTGTCGGTCAGGCTTATCTTATGCATCTGTACGATATGGTGTTTTCCAACTACGGACTAATGGTTGGTCAGGCACTGCTGACGGTGGACGTATTTAGGGATAAGGAGAGGTTTCAGACTGCAAGGAATGCCATAGAGAGCATGCTTTCTTTGGATGTGGTACCCGTCATAAATGAAAACGATACGGTAGCCATATCGGAGCTCCTCTTTGGTGATAACGACTTTCTTGCGGTTCATACCGCTTACATGATGAAGGCAAACCTTCTGGTTATATTTTCAACCGCAGGAGGGCTCCTTGACGGTGAAGGTAGGCTTGTGCCTTATGTGGAGGATGTGGACAGCGTCCTTGGCTTTGTAAGAGGCGTTAACTCAGAATTTGGAACTGGGGGTATGCTAAGTAAGATAACAGCTACAAGGATTGGAGTAAAGCTAGGTATTCCCGTGGTTATAACTGGTAAGCAAGATAGCTTAAGCTCTATAGTAAAAGGAAAAACCATGGGCACGTACTTTAGACCTTCTTCAAAGCCCTTGAGGGAAGGTAAAAAGGTGCTGGCTCTGTTGGAAGAAGCAAAGGGTGCCCTTTACATTGACGAAGGAGCATACAAAGCCATAAAAAAAGGTAAGAGCCTGTTGCCTGCAGGCATAAACAAGGTAGAGGGTGTGTTCCAGAAGGGTGATGTGATAGTTATATACGACCATAGGGGCTTTCTTGTAGGCAAGGGCAGAGTAAACTTCAGCTCAGAAGACGTTAAAAAAATATTAGGAAGGCAGAGTGAAGAAGTGAAAAAAATGCTAAATACTAATGTTTATGAAGTTGTTCATGCGGATAGGCTGGTGGTATTTTAACTATAAGTAACCAGCTTCTACACCTATGCAGGCATTCCAAACTACACCAATTTTATCCTTATACTTTTCTATAACCTCCATGTTTTCGCATCCGGGTTGAAGCCAGATGGTTTTAGCACCTACCCTTATAGCTTCTTCAAAAACAGGCTCTACATGAGCTGGATTCCTAAAGACATTTACTATATCCACAGCCTCGGGCACTTCTTCGAGAGAGGAAAGCACTCTAATACCCAGTATTTCTTGTCCTGCGTACTTTGGGTTTATAAAGTAGACCCTGTGCATACCTTTGGAAATGAGCCTCTCGCTTACATAGTAAGAAGGTCTTTCAGGGTCGGGAGATATGCCTATGACTGCTACAACTCTTGAGCTTTTCAAAACATCAAGGGCATCGTCACTGTGGGGATGATGTAGTTCTTTCATGTTTTTTATTATATCAGATTGTTAAGGGGTCAAAGAGGTGTCTATAAACCGTTGCTACTCTCTTCCGTAAGTTTCACACAGAAAAACTAAAAACTGTGCGAGTTTTTCCCACGGTATGTCCCCTATTCTCCACTCCCAGTTGCCCTTGCTCGTGCCTGGCGTGTTCATCCTTGCCTCCTTCCCAAGTCCAAGAAGGTCCTGCATGGGAATTATGCAGTATTTAGCCACCGACATGTAAGCAAGTCTTATAAGGGCCTCGTTTATGTTGTTGGGTGGGTAGCCTATGTAGTCCAGCACCACGGCTCTTTGGTGGGGTTGGAGCTCTTCGTAAAACCAGCCTTTCAGTGGCATGTTGTCGTGGGTGGTGGTATAGACCACGCTGTTGGGTGTGTGGTTATGAGGAAGGTGGGAGGAATTTTTTTCAAAAAAGGCAAAGGCAAGGACCTTTGTCCCCGGCAGTCCAAAGTGGTCTCTGAGCTTTATAACCTCTTGGTCTATGGTTCCTAAGTCCTCCGCTATAAAAGGCATGTGGGGAAACTCCCGCCTTATTCTTTCAAGGAGCTCGTAGCCCGGTGCCTTTTCCCACCATCCCTTTTCCGCAGTCTTTTCTCCATAGGGAACCTGATAGAAGGCACAAAAGCCCCTAAAGTGGTCAAGCCTGAGGATGTCAAAAAGCCTTAGGGCGTGCCTTATTCTAAGAATCCACCAGTCAAAATCCCTTTCTCTAAGCCTCTCCCAACGGTATACGGGATTGCCCCAGAGCTGTCCTGTCTTTGAGAAGTAATCGGGAGGCACACCAGCCACCACTTCAGGAAGTCCATCCTGTCGCAGTTTAAAGATGTCCTTGTTTGCCCACACATCCGCACTATCGGGGGCTGGGTATATGGGAAGGTCCCCCACAAGGAGAATTCCTTTAGAATTAGCATAAGCCTTTAGCTCCCTCCACTGCTTGAAAAAAAGATACTGGATAACTTTCTCCTTGAAGAGCTCCTCCTCGGAAACCTCAGGAAGCTCCTTCCACTCCCACCAAGGACTCTTTAGCTTTTTTCTTACGATGCTGTAAGGGGCATAGCTATCAAGCCAGAACTGGTTTTCTTCACAGAAGAGTTCAAAGTCCCTGTCTTTGTTGAAGTTTTTTAAAGCAACCTCAAGAGCCTTTTCCTTGAGCCTGTATACCTGCGGATAGTCTATTCTGTCAGAGGGGGGAACTTTGAGGGACTCAAGGGTTTGCCGGTCTATAAGCCCGTCCCCGTGGAGAAGCTCAGGGCTTATAAACATAGGATTTCCTGCGAAGAGAGATGTAGAAAAATAGGGGGAGTTGCCGTGGGCTTCTTCCGTTGGATTGAGTGGCAACACTTGCCAGAGCCTTTGTCCCGAATGGTGGAGAAAGTCCACAAACTGGTAGGCACTTGGTCCAAGGTCGCCTACGCCAAACTCCGAAGGCAGTGAACTTATGTGTAGGAGCACTCCCGCTTTCCTTTCCATGGCTTCCATTATATAGCTCAAAACCTCGCACGGTCTCGCAAGTCATCTCACGTTCCCTTCTGGCTTGCTGTGTGCCTTCATAGTCTTCTGTCTTTACAAGGGCTTGACTCTGAGAAAAATCATGTTATATTAGTGTTAAGTTAAAGTTAAAGTTAAAAAGGAGGTCAAGACATGGAACTCGTAGGCTTTTATCCCATGTGGTATGTGCCTACCATAGGTAGTGCCACCGTCATAGCAATCATAGCTTCCATTCACGTGCTTGCCTCTCACACTTCGGTGGGTGCATCTATCTTGCTGGCATACCTTGCCACCAAAGCCTACAGGGAGAACATCCCGCAGATATACGACTACATCAAAAAGTACCTTCTGGCACTCTTGGTCTTTTCCTACGTTTCTGGCTCTATATCAGGTCCTGGCATATGGTTCTCCGCAACCGTTGCAAACCCCAGGGGCATATCCGCACTCATTCACAACTTTGTTTGGGTGTGGGCGGCAGAATGGATATGGTTTGTGGCGGAGGTGACGCTGGTTTACATCCTCTACTATACTCTTGGTAGGATAGACCAGAGGAGCTGGTTAAGGCTTGCGTGGACTTTCGCCATAGGTTCTTGGGCAACCATGTACATAATCGTGGGCATACTCTCCTTTATGCTCTCTCCGGGACACGAAAAGTGGTTCACCACTGGAAACATCCTTGATGCCTTTTACAACAAGAACTACTTCCCACACCTTCTTATGAGAAGCGCCTACATGTTTGCCATAGCAGGCACCATAGGCATCGTCTTAGCAAGCCTAATGAAGAAAGAGGTATCCGAAAAGGTCTACAAGGACATTGTCAAAACCATGTCCTACTGGGGCATAGCGGGTCTGGTCTTTGGAAGCATGTTCTTTGGCTGGTATGTGGCAACATTGCCAGAAAGAAGCCACATAATGCTTGCGGGTATAGTGCC
>JANWWY010000022.1 GCA_025057455.1 Aquificaceae bacterium | reverse complement strand
TGCCTGCAAACTTGCCCCATCCGTAAACTTCAGCCATAGAAAGGTTATACCCTTTTAGCCTCCTAACTAAAGCAAAAAGACCTTCAAAAAGGCTCTCACCCTCGCCCGAAAGGGTGCGGACTGCCCACTCGCCGAGGGGTTTTTTGTTAAAACCCATATTATCAAGAAAAACTCCAAGGGAAGGACCTCCAACGTAGCCCAAAAGCGTCCACTTTAGCAAGGATTTAAACTCCTGACCTTCTTTATAATATTCCCTCATGGATTTGCTCCTTTACTTTTTTGGACTTTCCCTTTTTACGGGCTTTATCCTTTATCTTCTCTTTTCCTACGGTCGTTTCATAAGCAAGAGATAGCTCAGTGGTGATGTCCATGTGTCCTTGCCTCCTCTCCATAAAGACCCTTTAACTGTGCCTCAGAGTCCAGCAAGAAGGTTCCTTTCACCACCACCCTATCACCCTCTTTTAGACCCTCAAGAATCTCATAATAGCCCTCTACTCTTCTTCCAAGCCTTACCATTCTGGGTGCGTATAGCCCTGGCTCCAACTCTACAAAGACCACTGTCCTTCTGCCCGTGTCTACAACGGCGCTTTCTGGTACTGCCAGAACGCTTCCCAGCGGTCTTTCAAAGTGAAGGTCTACTGGTTGATTGACAAGAAGCTTACCTCTTGGATTTTGAATTTCTATCCTTACCTTAAGGCTCCTTGCTTCTCTGTTTGCCTCCGGGAACACGTAGGAAACCCTACCTACTATGCTTTCGCTTCCACCCAATGGGCTTATCAAAACCCTCATACCTCTGCTTAGGGAACCAGCTTTTTCTATGGGAACCTCCCCTACAACCCAAACCCGTGATATATCTACGATTCTGTAAGCAGTCTCACCAGCCCTTAAAAAGCCACCGGGAAAGACTTTTTTCTCTATAATCACACCTCCGAGAGGAGAACTTACAACCTCTCCCGCCTGTAGGTAGGAAAGCTTTCCCAATACAGCCTTTTCCAGCTCATTCCTTCCCATTTCTCTGACAAGTTTCAGCTCAGCCTCTGCAATCTTAATGTCTGGGCTTAAAAGTTTCATGAGGGGTGTGCCTTTTCCGATTAACTCTCCTTCAAACCTTCCAAAGGTATCAAGAACCCAGCCATCGCTTCTAACACTCACTTCGTAAGCTCTTGAAAGGTCGTAGGATACATAGCCCACTCCCTGAAAACTTTCCATAAGTTCTTCCCTTTTTACCTCCTGCACCTGAATACCTACGAGCTGAAGTCTTTGCGTGTCAACCCTTATGCCTGCCTCAGGACTTTTCTGACCCTCTACACCATGTGTGGGTATTATTATTTCCTTCTTCAAAACCTCTTCATTTACTTTAAGGACCAACTGCCAGGAGCCTGCCATGCTTATGTTAACATGTCCCTCGTAGAGGTTTCCTACCCTTTTTATGTGAGCGTCCTCCCTCATTTCTCCCATACCTGGCATGGGTGGCATGTAAAGGTATAGGTTTCTAACCTCTGCAAGAGGACTCACCTCCAGATAAAAGTGATTCCTGCCAACACGTAGGCTTCCACCTTTGGTGTAGAGCTTTACTTGAAAACCTTCCTGCACCAGTTCAATGACTAAGGAGTATCCTTCTGGAATCTTGACTTTCTCCTTTCTTGTGTAAAGAAAAGCAATAAAAATAAGTGGAATTAAAGACAGAGTCAGTGCTACATAAAACCTCTTCACAGGAAAACCTCCGCCCGAACCATGGTCTTCTTTAAAGACAGCTCAAGCTCCAAAAGCTCCCTTCTAAGCTCCCACAGGTCTCTTCTTAGCTTCAAAAGCTCTCCAAGTCCTACTTTTCCAAAGCGGTAAGCAATTTCCATAGCCTTCAACTCTCCCTCCTTTTCCTCCAGCATCTTTTGCGTCTTTGCCATAAAACTTTTTAACCTTTCCGCTTCAACGCTAAGAATCCATACGGACCTCTTAGTTTCTAGCTTTACAACTTCCAGTTCCCAATCTCTTGCTCTTTTCTCCTCCTGCTTTTCTAACACCATAAGCCTTTCCCTTACAGACCTATACAGGGGAAAGCTGAGGTTTACCCTCAGGCTAAAGGTGTTGTCCATGGAGGGTCTTATCATGTAATCCACCATAAGCTCAATGTCGGGAAGGTGTTCCACCATACGCCTCTGGAGTTCTCTTTCTGTTCTTTCCCTTTGAATAAAGGAAACCCTTACATATGGACTTTTTTCCACCTCAAGAGCTTCAAACTCTACCTCTTTTATTACAGGCTCCTCTCCCACCAGCCTCACCCTTCCACCCACCATATAGCCTATTTCTTCCTCCCTCAACCTTATTTCTTGCCTCAAAGACTCCATTTCTCTTTCTATCTTTAAAGACTCGGCTCTTAGAGAGAAAAGTTCGGAAAGACTTACCCTGCCAAACCTGTAACTTTCTTCTGCGAGCTTCTCAAGACCTTTAATATCCTTTAGTGTCTCTTCTAATAGCCTTTTCTTCTTCGTGCTGTAAAGCCAATCAAGGTAGGCAAGCTTTATGTCCCTTACCAGCTCCCTACTGATTATTTCCCCCTGAGCCCTTAGCAGTTCCCTCTCTGACCTTATAATGAGAGCATCCCTTTCTCTCTTCAGGGGCAGGATATACATCTGACTTATACCCAAAGAAAGACCACTCATGGGTTCGTATTTGTTGGGATAGGGTCTGCTGACGGGAAGGTTGGTAAGAGCAAGTGAAAAGAAGGGATTTGGAAGGCTCCTTGAATATCCTTCTCTATATTCTATAGAGCCTATCATGCTACGATAGGCCCTTATTCTCGGTGAATTTTCCAATGCGTAATTTATTAGACTTTCTAGCTCTCCCCCATAAGAGAAGCAAATCAAAAGTAGAATTAGAATAAACATGGAAAAAAATATAAAGAGTATATTTGTGTTAATTCAAGCTCTTTTATTTTACTTTCTTTTGTAGATAAAAATACAAACTTTACCGTTAATTTTATCCTCCCTCAAGACGCACACATGCGTTACTTCTTCCCTTAGCTCCTGATAAGTTTCACCGCTTCGCCTGTTTAGGTAATAAACTATATCATCTTTGTGCATTTCCATACAAAAATCCTCTATTGGCTTGACGCTTAGTTGCAGGTCTGCTCCCCTGTATCCGTATACAAGACCTAAGAGAAAAGCTATGGCTTTATTGCCCTTAGTTTCTACCCGCCCTATCATATCCTTTTCTTTCTTCTAAGGTATGCGGGTATGTCCTCAAGCTCTGGCTGGACAGGTTCTATGGTGGTTTCTGGCAATATCTTTTTAGGTTGTTCCCTAAGCTCTGGCTTCTTTATAACCCTTAGCTGGCCCATACTCTGGGCATTCTCGAAGTCTGTAGCCACCACGGCCACCCTCATAAAGTTATCCTTACCACTTTCCAGCATGGCACCAAATATGATGAGGGCATCCTCGTGAGCTGTTTCCCTTATCCTTCCTATGGTTTCTTCCACCTCTCTAAAGGGCACATCCTCGCTCACCCAGAGGGTCACAAGAAGCCTTCTTGCTCCTTGTATGCTGTTGCCCTCAAGAAGAGGGCTGGTTATGGCTTGCTCTATGGCATAGTCTCTTCTGCCGTCTCCTTTGCCCTCACCCATACCTATGAGGGCCAGGCCACCTTTCTCCATAACGGTTTTTACGTCTGCAAAGTCCACGTTTATAAGGGCTGGAGTCACCACTATGCTGGTTATACCCATCACTGCCTTTGCAAGCACATCATCCACCATTTTAAAGGCATCCCTTATGCTAAAATTCTTATCGGCTAACTCTACCAGCTTTTGGTTGTTTACTACTATGTAGGTATCTACCACATCCCTGAGCTTTTCAAGCCCTTCACCAGCCACGTGCATTCTCTTGGGTCCCTCAAAGTTAAAGGGTTTAGTAACCACTGCCACGGTGAGTATGCCCATGTCCTTGGCTATCTCTGCTATTATAGGTGCTGCGCCGGTGCCCGTTCCACCTCCCAAACCTGTAGCTATGAACAGCATGTCTGTATTTCTTAGAACCTCTCTTATCTTGTCTGCATCCTCAAGGGCAGCCTGCTCTCCTACCTCAGGTTTAGCGCCAGCACCGAGTCCCTTGGTGACCTTTTCCCCTATCTGTATCTTGTTGGGGACAGATAGTGAGGCAAGATGTTGAACGTCGGTGTTTATCACAAAAAGGTCTACGCCTTCCACACCTTCCAAATACATTCTGTTAACTGCGTTGGAGCCTCCACCACCAATGCCGAATACCTTTATCCTGGTTGGGTTCAAAGCTTCCATAATAGCCTCCTTTTAAATTATATCCCTTAAAAAGGTTCTCACCTTAGCTATAAGATTAGAAAGGTTAAGGGTATTTTCACTTTTACCTTCCTGTGTTCTGTGAGTCATGACCTTTTTATCTATTGTTAAAGCCCTATGGGCGAGCTTTATCAGCCCTACGGATGTAGCGTAAGCGGGGTCTTGAACTTTTTCCTTTAGGCCTATTACACCCATGGGGTAGCCTATTCGCACGGGCATATCAAAGTATCTCTCTAAGAACTCCTTCATACCAGCCAATTTGGCAGAACCTCCAGTTATGACTATACCCGCATGAAGGGTGTTAAGGTCTACGTTTTGAAGCTGGAGCAAATCTGTAAGCTTTTCCATAATCTCCTCTAATCTAATCTGTATAACCTCCGCCAGCTGTTTCCTGCTTACGGTCACTTCCTTTTCCTCCCCTCTCGGTCTTATCTTTACCCTTTCCGTTTCGTTAACCACATCCGACAAAGCATATCCGCTTTCCACCTTTATCCTTTCAGCCTGTTCAATGTTTATCTTCATAAAGTGTGCTATGTCTTTAGTTATGTTTAGTCCTCCCATTGGAACGCAACCCGTTTGCAAAACTGCCCCTTCCGAGAAGACTACAAAGTCTGTAAGACCAGCACCCATGTCTATCATTAAAACGCCCTCTTCCTTTTCTTCGGGTGTAAGCACAGCCTCAGCAGAAGCAAAAGGTGAAAGAAACTTTTCCACTATATCCATACCTGCGTTTAGCACCACCTTTTCTGTGTTTTTTAGAAGGCTGGTGCCTATTTTTACCACATGAACCTCCGCGGATATTTTTGAACCTAAAAGCCCCAGCGGGTCTACAACTCCCTCTTGGTCGTCCAATATAAACTTTCTTGGTATTGCACTTAAAACTTCGTAACCCTCTTCCCTGGACCTCATCATAGCCCTTTCTATTAGCCTCTCTACATGGGAGTAATCTATTTCTACCGGTTGTGAAGATATACTTAAGGTATCCTTCTCGTTTTGACTTTTTAGATTTGGTCCTGATATGCCTAAGATTACAGATGACAGTTTTACACCAGCCATTTCCTGGGCTTCCCTTATGGCACTTAAAACAGAGTTTACCGCCAAATCAAGGCGTGTAACGTATCCCCTATCTATGCCCTTGGATGGTACTTCCCCTATGCCTATAATGTGGACATCTCCATAGCTATCCATTTCACCCACCAAGGCTACCACCTTGTTTGTGCCCATATCAAGAGCTGTAACAAGCTTCATTTTTCCTTTCTGCTTCTTATTATTACTAAACCCTCCGTATTTATTTCCATTTCCTTCACCTGCATATGAATATTATAGTCTTTGCTTATTTTTACAATATTTTTGATTAGGTTTTCCTCTAAGAGAAAAACAGGAGGAAGTGTAAGCTTTACCCCTTCCTTCGTGTAAACTATTGTGTTAAGTTTGGTTACATAGATTTCTCCTATACTCTGGCCAGTTGCAACTATAAGGCTCTTAAGATTTTGAAAATTATCACTTATAAGTTCCATGTCGTGAGTATAGACTATATATGGTACTGTTTGTATGTAGGGAGAATTAAACTCCACACCATTTTCATCAAACAGAAACATCTTATCATCCATTACTACGCCAAATAAAGGCTTTCTTTCTTTTATAATAACATCCATTTTTACTCCATTGTTAGCAAAGTTCCTATTTATATCCACACTTGCCACTGAATTTCCAGTAACTTTGTTTAGATTTCTATGAAGTATACTTTCATTTATAAACAACCAGTTATTCTTTAGTTTTCTAACCTCCTCAGCTACTACTTCCGGTGGTATAGTCTCCAAGCCTTCTACGTGAAGGGATTTTATTTTGAAAAAGGAAATGTTGTCGGTAAAATAGGGGACAAAGAAGCCGGCAAGCCCCATGGAAAAGAGCCATAGTGTAGTGAGAATATAGCTAAGCCATTTTCCCCTTCTCCCTTCTTTCATATTAAGATAATAACATATTTAACATGCTTTTAAAATCAATCCCTATCTTACTGCATGCCATGGGAAATAAGCTGAGTTCTGTCATGCCAGGTATGGTGTTAACTTCAAGAAAGTAGGGTTTTCCTCTTTTGTCAATGCGAAAGTCTACTCTTGAAAAGTCCTTTAGTTCAAGCATTGTATGCACCAAAAGAGCCATCTCCTGCAGTGTTTTAATAAGGTTTTCATCCTCCAAAAAGACATACTCACTTAGACCCTTTGTGTATTTACTTTCATAGTCGTATATGCCCCTTTTGGGCTTTATTTCTATGGGCGGAAGTGGTGTATTTTTAAGTATGCCTACCGTCACATCCCTTCCTTCTATGTATTCCTCTATCATGACTTTTTTTGTGATTTCAAGACACTTGCGGACGTTTTCCTTTAGTTCCAACTCGTCCCTTACTAAAAAAAGACCTACACTTGAACCTTGGTCTGCAGGCTTTACTACCGCTGGATAAACACTCCAATCTATGTGTTCTTGGGTGGACCTTACACAAGTCCATCTTGGTGTGGGAATATCATGAAAGGAAAGGATTTTCTTGGTTATATCCTTGTCCATGGCTATACTGCTACCCAACACACCAGAACCCACATAAGGTATGCCCAAAAGGTCTAACAGTCCTTGAACTCTACCATCCTCACCGTAAGGACCGTGAAGGGCAATAAACACCTTGTGAGGGTTTATTTCTTTGAGTCTCTCGCACAGGTCTTCCGTAATGTCCAGGGCTATGGCTTCGTGACCTAACTCCTCTAAGGCTCTAAGCACTGCTTGACCGCTCTTTAAGGATATTTCACGCTCCGCAGACTTTCCTCCCATAAGCACTACCACTCTCAACTATCCTTACCTCCTCTTCTAAGACTATGCCAAATTCCTCAAAAACCCTTCTTTTTGCCCCCTCTATTATCTTCAAGACCTGACTAAAAGTGCCATTGCCCAAGTTTACGAGAAAATTGGCATGAAGGTCAGAAAAGGCCACATCCCCTACTCTGTATCCTTTCATTCCAACCCTTTCCAAAAGCCTGCCTGCGTAGTTCCCTGATGGGTTTTTAAAAGTAGACCCGCATGTGGGCATGTTTATGGGCTGTTTTTCTTTTCTGGTGTTTAGTATTCTCCTATGTTCTTCCCTTATGTTCCTTGATGCTACAGGCACTTCAAAGACGGCGGAAAACACCATGCCAATCTCTGGAAAAGGTGAAGACCTGTAGGAAAATTTCATCTCAGACTTACTTAGCTTATAAATCTCTCCGTCCCAGCTTACAAGAGTCACTTCTGAAAGATGACGGCTTATTTCGTATCCAAAGGCTCCTGCGTTCATAGCCACCGCACCACCTACAGTAGCAGGAAAGCCCGCAAGCTTGTATAAGTCTTCTAAGTTTTCCTTTATAGCCAAGTTTACAATCTCAGAGAGAGGTTCACCAGCCATAGCCTCAATGAGAAAATTATTCCCCTTTCTACTTACCCTTAGCCCTCTTATCCTTCTTGTGCTAATTACAAACCCGTCAAAGTCCCCGAATATGGTATTAGCACCCCTGCCCAGAAAAAAGACCTCAAGGTTGTTATCTTTGGCAAAATGGAGAGCGTGCTTAAGCTCTTGCACGTTTCTTGGCTCAAAAAAGTATTTGGCAATCCCCCCTATCCTTATGGTTGTGAGAGAAGAAAGGTTTACATCCTTTATAGACCGCACATTAAATAGTATACCAGTCCAGCCACTACGGGCACGGTAAAGTTGTCGTCAAGCTTAAGGGGTAGAGCTTCAACAAGAGCTGAAGAGAAGCTCACAATTAGAGCCTTCGCAAAGCCTAAAAAGGGTAAAAGAGCAAGAAAGCTAAAAAAGAAGAAAGCGGTAGTCCCCTCAAGACTTCTGTTTGTTCCCCATATTTTTCTTCTTCCGTACTTTATTCCTACTATGCTGGCAAAGGCATCGCCTACCGCTAACACCACTACCGAAACCATGGCTGGATATTTTCCAAAAAATAGAAAACTTAGGAATATACCAACATTGGCCCACAGGGCTTGAATACCCGGTCTTTTATAGTTTTTTTCTCTTTCAAAGCTGTAAACCATCTTGTAGTAGAGTCTCAGGCTTTTTTCACCAGTTTTTAGCACGGTAAGAAGGTTTATCAAAAGCACTAGGAAAAAAAGAAGCACTGTAAGCCACGTTGGAAAAAAGTAAAGAGGTAAAAGCCACAAAAGTATGGCAAGAAGGTGAAATATCTTTCTCCTGACCTCCAGTTCTTCTATAATTTTTCCTATGTTCATTTACGAGCCCACCAACCCAGAGCTTATTTTAATACACCTCCATGGTTTTGCCAGCAACATTAAAGGTAGCAAGGTAGCTTTATTAAGAGAGAAGTCCCTCGGTGGTAGGTTTTCTCTGTTTGCCATGGACATGGGGTATGAAACTACCACCACCACACTCACCCTTGAAGTGCTTGACACTCTTGTAATGGGCTTTTCTCAAAAGTTTAGGGAAATTTGGCTTTCGGGTAGCTCTCACGGCGGTTATGTATGCCTAAACTACCTAAGATTTTACAGTCCTGAGATTGTTAAGAAGGTTTTTCTTTTTGCCCCTTCCTATTCTACTCTTGCTCTTACCTTAAAGGAAGTAGGTGAAGAAAAATGCAAAGAGTGGCTAAGGGGAGAAAAGGAGTTAAGCTTTGTAGAGTGTGAAACAGGCTTGGAGATAACCATAAACAAGAACTTTGCCCTTGATATAATGGAGAAAAGATATGAGTTAATTTCTGAGGATGGAAATGTTCTGTTTCCAGAGAATCTTCCGTATGAGATTTACATATTCCATGGCACCCAGGACAAGATAGTGCCAGTAGAGCACTCACGGCTTTTTGCCAGCAAGGTGAAGGTAAAAGGCTTTTTTGAGCTTGAGGATGACCACAGGCTCACTAAAACCTTTCCCAATATAGTGGAATTTTATGTGAAGTAAATTTCCTTTGTGGGATTGCCTTATTGCCTAAACTGCACACCATAGCCTTTTGTTAGGTCTTACACAGAATTGCCCGCATGCCTTTTTCTATAGCCTAAATCTTTGATAAAGGTCATGGCAAGTCTTTGGCAATCTTTCATATTATAGTTAACTAATGTTAAGGAGGTGTTAAGATGTTTGAATACAGCGAGAAGGTATTAGACCATTTTCTTAACCCGCGCAATGTGGGTGTTTTGGAGGATGCCAACGCAATAGGGCAATGCGGTAATCCCGCTTGTGGTGATGCCATGCTTTTTACCCTAAAAATAAATCCTGAGAATGATATAATAGAGGATGTGAGGTTTAAGACCTTCGGTTGTGGTTCTGCCATAGCTGTCTCTTCACAGCTTACGGAGATGATAAAAGGCAAACCTATAAGCTATGCCCTAAACCTTACCTACAAGGATATTTTTGACGAGCTGGGTGGACTTCCACCACAGAAAATACACTGCACGAACTTGGGGCTTGAAACCTTGCACGTTGCCATAAAGGATTACCTCCTCAAGCAGGGCAGGATAGAGGAAGCTTCACGTATACCAGATTGCTACGAGGAGGAAGAAGAAGAAAGCAGAGAGTTTGAGTTTCTCTCCACATGAAAGCAAGGGCTGTTGCTCTTTTTTCTGGAGGGCTTGATAGCTGTTTAGCGGTCCGCCTCCTTCAGGACCAAGGTGTTCATGTAAAGGCAATACACTTTTACACGGGCTTTTGCATAACAGAACACAAAAGACGCCTTGGACTAAAAAAGGAGGACGGGTCGCCCTATGTGAATCCTGCTTTGAAAGCTGCAGCCCTGCTTCAAGTTCCTATAGAAATAGTGGACATTTCCCAAGAATACTTTGACATAATACTAAATCCAAAGCACGGCTATGGTAAAAACGTAAACCCCTGCGTAGACTGTAGAATATTCATGCTCAAAAAAGTTAAGGAAATCATGGAAAGGGAGGGCTATCACTTTGTTGTAACGGGTGAGGTGCTGGGACAAAGACCTATGAGTCAAACCTTTGAAAGGCTTATGCTTATTGAGAAAGAAGCTTCTTTGACTGGTTATGTTCTAAGACCTCTCTCCGCAAAGCTCCTGCCAGAAACCATTCCAGAAAAGCTTAGATGGGTAGACAGAAATAAATTACTAGATATACAGGGTAGAGGGAGAAAAAGACAGATAGCTCTGGCAGAAAAATACGGAATAGACTATCAACAACCGGCAGGAGGATGCTGTTACCTAACAGATGAGAACTACGCCTACAGGTTCAAGGAAGCCCTCTCTACGGAGGGAGTCATTACAAGAGATGACCTTATTTTCTTCTCAGTTGGAAGGCACTTTAGGCTTCCATCAGGAGTTAAACTCGTGGTAGCAAGAAACGAGGGGGAAGTGAAGTTTTTACAAGGTTTTAGAAGTAGGTATAACTACGCCTATAGGAAGGACAAGAAGGGAACATTTGCCATTATAAAAGGGAAGCCTTTTGAAGACGAGTTGAACCTAATAGCGGGCATTGTAGCAAGGTACTCTAAGAACCAACCCTGCGAGGTAGTTCTCGTGCTTGAAGGTAAGGAAAGAAGCCTTTTGGGCATACCCTTGAACGAAGAATTCCTTGAACCTTTTAAAATATACAACAAACAAGGGGTAAGGCATGGAAATTGAAAACATAAAGCCCGATGTTGTTCACGATGTTGTGGGGACATTCTGCCCTGTGCCTGTAGCTGAAACTGCTAAGGTTATAAAAACTATGCAAGTGGGTCAGGTTCTGGAGCTTATCGCAGATGACCCTGGCGTTGTAGAAGACATACCCGCTTGGTGCAGAGCAACTGGACAGGAGTTTCTTGGGTTGTACGAGGAGGAAGGAGAATACCACCTTTTTGTTAAAAAAGTCAAGGAGCTATGAAAGAGAGGATAACCTTTGAAACCAAACTTTCAGAACTTCTCCAGATACTACCACAGGCAAAACAAGTGCTAATGAGGTATGGCTATGCAATCTTAGAAGAAGAGGACATAGAGGATGTGGTGGTGGATAAGCTTACCCTTAGGGGTTTCTGTAGGCTGATGGATTTAGATGACGAATCTCAGGGAAATCTCTGGCAAGAAATACAAGATTTATACAGACAGCTGGAGGAATGACCATGGAAGAAAAAGAGCTTAAGGAAGTGGAAGAAATATTGGAAAGGATAAGACCAGCCCTCAAAGAACATCACGGTGATTTAAAGGTGGTAGAAATCAAGGAAGGTGAAGTTTACCTTCAGTTTGAGGGCGGGTGTACGGATTGTCCAATAGCGGACGTAAGCGTAAAGAATGTGGTGGATATGGCAATCAAAGGCAACCTTAGTTGGGTTAAAAAGGTGGAGATACTCCAACCAAAGTATCAGATAGGATGACCATTGATGGGAAAACAGAGGTATACGGTGTAGTAGGTTATCCAATTAAACATTCCCTCTCTCCAGTTTTCCAAAACTTTGCCTTTCAGCACTTTTATGTGAATGCGGTTTATGTACCCTTTGAGGTTAGACCGGAAAACTTTGAAACCGCCCTTAGAGGTTTAAAGGCTCTAAACATAAAAGGTGTTAATGTAACACTCCCTTACAAGGAAAAAGCTTTAGAGCTGGCAGACTATGTGGACCCTCACGCAAGGTCCATAGGAGCGGTCAACACCCTAAAGTTTACAGACGAGGGGGTGTATGCTTACAACACAGACTGGATAGGTTTTCTCAAGGCGGTAAAAAAGCTCGTGCCAGAAATAAGGGACTTAAAAACCCTCGTGCTGGGTGCTGGAGGGTCCTCAAGGGCTGTGGTTTACGCCCTGAAGGTTGAGGGTGCAAGGGTATTTCTGTGGAATAGAACGAAGGATAAGGCGATTAGGTTGTGTGAGGAGTTTGGTTGCACCGTAGTTAATAGACCAGAAGAGGTTTTGGATGATGTAAGCCTTCTGGTTAACACAACTTCCTCTGGTTTAAGGGACGAAGACCCTCCTCTTTTTGACTATAGGCTCTTAAGACCTGATATAAGCGTGATGGACATAATATACAGGGAGACGCCTCTTTTGAGAACTGCGAAGGAGTGTGGGTGTAAATGGCAGGATGGGCTTGACATGCTCCTATACCAAGGTATAGAAAGCTTTAAAATATGGACGGGTCTTGAGGTGCCCTACCAAGTTGTAAGAGACGCCGTCGCAAGTTATCTATTATAATAGTCATAAACTCATGGAAGTTTTTGTGTTGGACACGAGCGTATTTACTAACCCAGATGTATATACCCAGTTTGAAAGAGACCAAATAGGTGCAATAGAAAACTTTATATCCTTGGCTTCACACAGTAGGGCTCAATTCTACATTCCCACATCTGTTTACGAGGAGCTAACCAAGATGGTGGAGCTGGGTAGTCTCAAGCCCAAGTTTGAACTGGCGGTTAGGATACGTTCACCAAGAAGGTTCAACCTTATGGTGCCTGCGGAATTCCTCTACGAGTTTATAGAAGAGGTTCGCTACAGGATAAACAAAGGGCTCCGTATAGCGGAAGAGCACACAAAGGAAGCTGGCAAACTCTCGGAGGAGGATGTGGGCAGGCTTATTAGCAAGCTAAGAGAAAAGTACAGGGAAGCCCTGAGGACAGGCATAATAGACAGCAAGGAAGACTTGGATGTGCTTTTGCTTGCCTACGAGCTGGATGGTATTCTAGTCTCTGGGGATGAGGGTCTTAGAAACTGGGCGGACAAAGTAGGTATAAAGCTAATAGACCCAAGGGGTTTTAGAGTTATATTAGAAAGCTACACCATCAGGCTTTAATCTATCAAAGACCCGCCAGAGAGTAGATGCCCAAGCAATCCTGTCATGTTTAAGAATACCTTTTCAAACTCAAGAATCCAGAATTTGCCTACCTTTTGGAGGGATAGTTCGTTTACTTGTATGTGCGTAGAGGAATGCTTTATTTGTTCCAGAAATATAAGAGCACTCTCCCTGTTTTTAAACCTGCATCTGAATATTCTACGCACTTTCCCATATTCCTTAGCCATTTTACAAGCTTCAAAAAGCCCGGAGAGGAAAGCTTCACCCAATTCCCTGTATAGCGTTTCATCCTTCTGAATACCTTCTTCCTCTACAAAGAGTGCAAGCCTTAAGAGTCTGTTAGTGTAGTAGTCGGGAGGAAGACCAAGCATGTTTAGGGAGGTTATCCTTATATCGTTAAGGTTGGCGTATCTTGTTATGTATTTGACCCTTTTATCTCTTGGTGAATCCTCTTTCAAAACTACACCTTCCCTCCCTTCTTCATCGAGCCTTCTTAAAAGAGCCTTTAGGTCTTCTACTTGCTCCACACTAAACTTTCCGAACATCTCTACAGAGGGCAGGTCGTACTTCTGTATGATTTTGAGCTTTTCCTCGTAGGGTAAGAAGCCATGATGGTTTTTTACCATGATATCGAAGAGGAAAAAGCTTATGTCTTCTTTTATGTAGGGCGGGCTCTCTTCCACGTAGGGGTTTTCTGGTCCTGCCACTTCCATGCAAAGCACCAAATGGGGATTATCCTCAAAGACCTTTGGGTTTACAAAGTCAAGAACTCTATCCGTTGTAAAGGCACATATGTAGCCACCTCTTGTAAGGGCGTATATCTGTCCGTCGTGGAAAAAAACCCTTACATTGTAGCCATCCACCTTCTCCTCTACCCAAAAGGGTGCGGAAAACTGCTCGCGTATGCCCGTAGAGAGTTGAAATATCCTACCTATGTGAGGGTAGCCCCATACGATAGTATCTTTGAAGAGCACCGTTCCCCTTGGAATGTCCTTAAAGTCGTCGCTGAACCTGAGGTATTCAAGGTCCATGTAGACCTCACTTCTCAGTCTGTTTTTCTTCAGAGCTTCCTTTAGAGTTTCTTGAGCAATCATAGGTAAGGCTAAATTATAATAGCTTTAGGGAAGAGTTTAAATCTTTCTTAGTCTCTATAGGTAGTGCCTTGCGGTGGTGCGGCGGGATATGGGTTGCGAAAAAGGCTCAAATACAGGTTTGGCAACTATGCCAAGAAAGCTTTACAAACCTACAAAGCTTTTGGTGGAAGATTTCGGGCACTCTCTAAAAAGACCGATAAACCATTTTCAAAGCAGGCAAAGAGGATATTTTGCCAAGAAAAGCAGAAGCTTTGTGGTAGAATGGTTAGGGGGTATTAGGCTATGATAAAGTTTGGCACCGATGGATGGAGGGCAATCATAGGGGACACCTTCACCTTTGATAACGTAAGAAGGGTGGCGTACGCCCACGCTACCGTTTTGCAGGAGCAGGGTAAGAAAAGGGTGATAGTTGGCTACGATAACAGGTTTATGTCTGAGCTTTATGCCTTGGAGGTTTACAGGGTTTTTAAAACTTTAGGCTTTGAATGTTTTCTGACCAACAAAGCCTGCACAACACCCATGGTATCCTTTGCGGTTAAATACATGGGCTTTGACAACGGAGTTATGATAACCGCATCCCACAACCCACCAGAATACAACGGATACAAAATAAAGGACTCCTTTGGTGGTTCAGCCACTCAAGAGTTCATAGCCAAGGTGGAAGAAAAGCTAAATTATGCGGAGCCTATAAAAACGGAGAAGTTCCAACCGGAGCATGTGAATGTATGGGGAGAGTACATGAGGGAGGTAAGGAGTAGGGCAAACTTAGAGCTTTTGTCTCAAAAGGATATTGTCTTAGTCCATGATGCCATGTATGGCTCCGCCATAGGCACTTACTCCCATGCTCTGTCTGGAACAAGGATTTCCGTACATGGCATAAGGAGCTACAGAGACCCACTTTTTGGTGGTCATGCACCGGAGCCAGTGGAAAAACACCTTGAGCCCCTCAGCTTAAAGGTTAGGGCTATAGGTGCGGACTTGGGAGTTGCCAACGATGGTGATGGCGATAGGATAGCTCTTTTGGACGAAAGGGGAAATTTCATAAACGCTCAGCTCGTATATGTGCTTTTGCTCTACCATCTTCTAAAAAACAAGGGTAAGAGAGAGGGCATAGTGGTAAAAACAGTTTCCACCACCTACCTAACAGATAGGATATGCAAAGCGGAAGGTGTAGAGCTAAAAGAAGTGGCAGTAGGCTTTAAAAACATTAACGAAGTCATACTAAAGGAAAAGGTTATCTTTGGCGGTGAGGAAAGTGGTGGTTACGGCATCGTAGAATTTTTACCAGAGAGGGACGGGTTGTTTAGTGGTCTTAACATCCTTGAGCTTATGCTTCTTTTGGACAAACCCATATCAGAGGTGATAAAAGATATCTTCAAAGAGTATGGAGAGGCTTACTTTAAGAGGATAGACCTACACGCAGGAGAGGACAAAAAGGAAAGGTTAAAGAGTCTTATCCAAAACCCACCCCATAAACTGGGAAGCTTCAGGGTGGAAAAGGTAAACACCGTAGATGGTCTAAAGCTTGTTTTCGAAGGCGATGGTTGGGTGCTTTTCAGAGCCTCCGGCACAGAGCCCCTCATAAGGGTTTATGCGGAGATGCCAACAGAGCGCAGCCTTGAAGAAGTTCTGAGGGAGGCTACTGAGCTTTTAGAGTAATCGGTCCGAAAGAACCTGACCATCCCTCATCTCCACTATTCTCTTTGACCTAAAAGCTAAGTCCATTTCGTGGGTTACCATAACTATGGTTGTACCCTTTGCGTTTATCTCTTGAAAGATATTCATAACAGCCTGGGTGTTTTTGCTGTCTAAATTGCCCGTTGGCTCGTCAGCCAGCAACAAAGACGGTTCGTTAATAAGAGCTCTTGCTATGGCAACTCTTTGCATCTCACCTCCAGATATTTGGTATATTTTCCTGCCCTCTTTGCCCCCAAGCCCTAAAGCCTTTAAAAGCTCGTAAGCTCTCTCCTTGGCTTCATCCTTCCTCATACCCAACTTTATGGCAGGAAGCATTACATTCTCCAACAGGTTAAACTCAGGGAGAAGATAGTGAAACTGGAAGACAAAGCCTATCTTTTTGTTTCTTATTTGCGAGAGCTTCACATCGTTGGAAAAATCTATTTTCTCCCCTTCAAAGAAAACCTCGCCTTCCGTAGGCTTGTCCAAAAGACCCATTATGTAAAGCATAGAGCTTTTTCCAGACCCACTTGCTCCCACCACAGCTACAAACTCCCCCATGCTTACGTGTAGGTCTATCCCCTTGAGTATCTGCTCTTGTCCTATGGATTTTTTTATGCCTTTTAACTCTAAGACCTTCATTGACTTCTGAATATGTCCACCGGGTTTAACCTGCTTGCCCTGTAGGAAGGATAAAGGCTTGCCAACAGGGAGAAAAAGAGGGAGAAAAAGAGGGCGTAAATATAAAAGACAGGGCTCCTGTCCAGGACAAAACCTCTCGTTCTTATAAGACCTTCCACATCAAGCTTGACGCTTTCTAAGTATTCCTGAAGACCAAACCCTAACACTGACCCAACTGCTGCACCCAAAATACCTATCGCAAAACCTTCAACCATAAAAACCATCAACACGTCCCCTCTTGTAAAACCCATAGCCATCAAAATGGCTATATCCTTTCTTTTTTCTAAGACCGTCATCATTATGATGTTGAATATGCCAAAGGCGGAAACGGTAAGTATGGCAAAGACAATCATGTAAGTTATAATGTTTTGAATTTTGAAAATGCTTAAAAAGTTTCTGTAGGCTTTTTGCCAGCTTTCTACTTCGTAGGGTATCCCCGTTTGGAGCTCCCTTGAGAGTTTTTCAGCCCTGTTTACATCTTTTATCTTGAGTATTATTTCGTTGACCTCCCCTTGTTTGTCTAAAAGGCTCTGGAGGGTTTTTATGTTTATGTAAACCCTCGTATCGTCTATGTTGGTAATCCCAGACTCAAAAAAGTCCTCCACTGTCACCAGAAGGGTTTGTCCGTTGGGTGCTACGAGCAGTAGCTTTTTGCCCAACTGGTCAACTCCTAAGCTCTTTGCCACCAACACACCCACAATAACGCCAGTTCTGTTTGTCTCAAGCTTTTTCAGATTTTTGTAAAGGATAAACCTCTCAATTATGGAGGCTTTGGGCTCTCTTTGAGGGTCTATACCGAGGAGAGTAACTGGTTTGTCCTTCGTTCCGTATTTGAGTATGCCTCTGCTTACCAGTCTTGGTGCAACGCCCAGAATTTCTGGATGCCCCTCTAAGCTTGTTAGCATATCTTGCCAACCTAATATTCTGTCCTTTTCCTTTGGTTTCTCTCCTAGTAGGAGTGCAAAAGCCTCCTTTTCTTGCTGTCCTTCTTTTGGCTTTATCCTTACGTGAGGCTCTAAGTCTATCACCTGCTGTATAAAGTAGTTTTGAAAACCAAGCATGAGAGAACTCATCACTATAAAGGCTGAAACACCCATGGAAACCCCCAGTATGGAGACAAGGGTCTGCCTCTTTCTTTGAAGGAGCATCCTGAAGGCTACAAAAAGCACATGCCTCATGGCAGAAGGACCCTATCACCCGGCTTTAGCCCTTCTATAACCTCGAGATATTCACCATACCTTTTTCCCACCTTTACCTGAGCCTTTACCCTTCTTACACCGTCATACACTATCACATAACCATCCCTGTACGCTTGTGCTGGCAGGAGGAGCTTCTTTGACCTTTCTACTTCTATCTGACCATCCACGGTTGCACCCGAGGGTGTATCTAAAGGCAAGTTTGCCTTTACCTTTACGGTAAGTAGCTTCCTTGACCTGTCTACATCCCTTATTATCTGGGAAAGCTCACCTTCAAAAGTCTTGTCTGGGTAGGCATCTACCCTCAAAAGAACCTTTTGTCCTACCTTCAAAAACCCCGCATACTCCTCGTCCACATCCAGCCAAACCTCCCATTCCTTGGAACCTATGGAAAAAAGCCTGTTGTCCTGACCCATGGCATTAACATAATCCCCAGGGTTTACAAACTTTCTTAGGATGTATCCCTCTATGGGACTTTTTACACTGTACCTTTCCTTTTCCCTTAAAAGCCTCTGTTTTTCAGCCATTAAGATCCTCTCTTCCGCCCTTATGGCCTCTATAGCATCCTCGTAATTACTTTTTGCCCTTTCGTATTCCTTTATTGCCATCTCGTACTGAGCTTTGCTCTGCTCGTAAGACTCCTTAGGGATAAGCCCTTGGTAAAAGAGCCTTTCTCTTCTTTCGAAGATGTTTTTGCTTTTTTCCATGTTTATACGTGCGGACTCTACCGCACTTTCAAAACTCTTGATATAGTTAGAGCCGTCTTTAGCCCTTTCTTTCACAAGCTTTAACCTCTCGGAGACTTCCCTTATGCCTTCTTCAAGCGGTCCGCTGTCTAAAAGGGCAAGAACTTGACCTTTTTTTACGTAATCACCCTCCTTTACAAAAACCTCCTTTACATAACCAGAAACCTCAGCCTTGAGTATTACATAGTCCTTGTTTCTTGCATAGCCAGAGCCGTAAACTAAGGTCTTTACTTCCTTTTCTTCAACCGCCACTGTGTTTTCTTTGTTTGCCTTTACGGCAAAATACAGGAAAAGCCCACCCGCGAGCACGAAGAGAACAAGAAGTATGAGTTTACGCATGCTCAATTAAATATATCATAGGGAACCTATCTTCTCCCTCCTGCCAAGAACCACCAAAATGTCTTCTGGAAGTATTTCTTCGTCACCTGACGGGTTCACTATAAACCTTTCACCTCTCTTTATAGCCAGAACTGTAATATCATGTTTTTTTCTTAGGTCAAGTGCCTTTAGGGTTTTGTGGTGCAACCCCTTGGGAGCTATAACTTCAAAGATGCTGTAGTTATCCGCTATGGGAATCTCTTCTATGAAGCCACCCACCAAAAGGGAATGGGCGAGCCTTATAGCCATATCTCTCTCCGGATGTATTACCCTTTTAACGCCAAGCCTTTCTAATATCCTGCCATGAAGCGGGTTTACCGCCTTGGCTATTATTTCCTTTACGCCAAGCTCCATAAGCTGGACTACTACCAGTATGCTGGCTTCTATGTTCTCTCCTATGCTCACTATGACCGTGTCAGCGTTTGCTATGCCAGACTCCTTTAATGCCTTTTCGTCAGTGGCGTCCAGTATAAAGCTATGATGGACTATGTCAGCTACTTGTCTGACTTTGTCCTCGTCTATGTCGCATGCTATGACCTCAGCGCCACTTTCCGCTAAGGTTTTAGCCACATTGTATCCAAACCTTCCAAGTCCTATTACCCCAAAAACTCTTTTCATATTAAAAGCCTCGCCTCGGGAAGTTTTACATAGCTTGGTTTTTCCTTACCCACTAAGGCTATCATAAAACCAAGAACTCCCACCCTTCCAGCTATCATGGTAAGAATTATAAGAAACTTACCAAGGGCCGAAAAATCCGCTGATAGGCTAAGCCCTTGGGGATTTCCAAGGGAGAGCCCAACGGTGGAAAAGGCAGACACCGTCTCAAAAAGTGCAGGTAAAAGCCTTATACCCTCAATCTCAGCCAAAAGGATGGCTATGGAGGTGTTGTAAACAAAAGCCAGGCTAAGAATGACCATTGCCCTGTGCACCTGCGTTTCCATGAGCCTCCTACCAAGAACTGAAACATCAGACCTTCCCCTTATGTAAGATAAGACCGCAAGAAAAACTACGATAGCAGTTATAGTTTTTATGCCTCCACCAGTACCACCGGGTGAGGCACCCACAAACATAAGGTTTACCAGCACAAACTGAGAAGCCTCAGACAGGTTTGATAAGTCAATAGTGTTAAAGCCCGCTGTTCTTGCGGACACACTGTGAAAAAGGCTTGCAAGGAGCTTTTCCTTCGTAGAAAGGTTTTTAAAATACCAAAGGTCTGGTAAAAGCAAGAAAAAGCCAAGGGCTATAAGAATCAGTGTTGACAGAAAAACCAGCTTTGTGTGGGTTGAGAGCCTTTTTAGCTCCCCCCTTTGATACAGTATTATCTCATACATTACGTAAAAGCCTATACCCCCAAGGATTATAAGGAGGCTTATAACAAGGTTTACCCACAAATCCCCTTTAAAGTCTACGAGGTTGTTAGAAAAGGTAGAAAAGCCTGCGTTGTTAAAAGCTGAAACTGAGTGAAAAAGAGCGGAAAATAAGGCATCCAGTGGGTTTCTTACATGAGCCAAAAAGGAAGGGAAGAGGGCAAGGGTACCAAGAAGTTCTATGACAAGAATAAGGGGCACAATTCTTTTCAAAAATCTCACAAGACCGTGCATACCTGGATAGTTAAAAGATTCTGCAAGAATGAGCCTATCTCTCAATCCAATCCTTTTCCTAAGAACTATCAAGAAGTAGGTGGTAAAGGTCATGTAGCCGAGTCCACCTATCTGAATAAGAGCGAGAATTATCAATTTTCCTATGAAGGTAAAATCCCTCTCCGTATCTAAGACTACAAGACCAGTGACCGTAGTGGCCGAGGTGGCGGTAAAGAGCGCATCCAAATAGCTGACGTTTTTCGTGGTAGAAAAGGGCATATAAAGAAGGAGAGAACCTATCAGTATGATGACTAAGTAAGAAAAGAGCAGTATTCTGTGAGGCGTCCAATGAAAACCTCGCATTTTAGCCTAAATTTTAACGCCATGGAATTAGAAATTCTCCTGGAAAATTTTATGCTAAAAAACGAGCTGAGCCTTCCTGAGAAGAGCATAAAAGCCATACTTACAGAAATAAGAACTTGGATAAAACCCTCTGTAGAAGGTAGGGGCATTATAAAAACGGAAAAGGGTGATTTTACCCTTCTGAACCCCAAGTACGGAGAGCCCTACCACAGCATCTCCGCCGGTGCAGTTGGAGAGTGTCTAGAAAAGTTTTTGATGCCCTCTGGACTTCTTCAGAGGGCGGAAAGGCAAAAGAAAATATCTCTGTTGGACGTGGGCTTTGGACTTGGCTACAACGTAGCAGTAGCCATAAAGAAAGTGAGGGATATAAACCCAAAGGTAGAAATAGAAATCCTATCCTTAGAGAAGGAGCTCCCCGAAGAAGTTCCACCCCTTCCAGAGGAGTATGAGGTTATCCGCAAAAAACTTTGGAACAGATTACCTCAGTTTGAAGAAGATGGCATAAGCTTTAAACTACTTTTGGGCGATGCAAGGGAAAGGATAAGAGAAGTAAAAAACTTTTCCGCCCATGCGGTCTTTCACGATGCCTTTTCTCCTTACAGAAATCCTGAGCTGTGGAGTCTTGAGTTTCTCTCGCACATAAAGAGGCTGATGGGAAAAGATGGTGTATGGGTATCTTACACTTCAGCCCTTTCCGTACGAAAAGCCCTTAAGATGTTGGGTTTTAAACTTAGCTCTACAGGAAGCGTAGGAAGAAAAAGGGGTGGTACGAAAGCATACTTAGTAGGTGAGGACAATATGGACGAGGTAGAAAGTTTAAGGCTGGAAAGGTCTCCTTACGCCCTACCTTTTTTGGACCCAACTCTAAAGGGGGATGGAATTCAAATACTCATAGATTACAGAGTAAGGGTTGAACTCCTTAAAGTGGCCCAGGGCGGACTTGAACCGCCGACACCCCGGTTTTCAGCCGGGTGCTCTACCAACTGAGCTACCGGGCCTTGTGGATTTAATATTATATACCAGAGGTGGGGAGGATGAAAGTGCTTTTTTTGTTGGTGCTTTTGTTGTTTTCCTGCGGCGATATATTCCTTGAAGAGGACCTCATTCAGAGACCACAAGCAAAAAGATGTTCTGAATGTCATGGCGAAATATTCAAAGAGTGGGAGAAAAGCAGGCATGCCATGGCTTGGAAAAGTGAAAAGTTTAAGTTAGAAAGTGAAAACTACACTAAGACAAAATGCCTCTCTTGTCATGCTCCCCATCAGGTAGACCCTGAAATAAAACCAGCCCTAAGAGTAGAGTTCAAGGAAGATGGCGTTTCCTGCGTTGCTTGCCACTTCAAGGAAGAAACAAAGGCTATGCACGGACCTCACAAGGTTTGGTCCCCACCACATCCTTCAAGGCAGGACCTAAACTACGCAAAGTCCTTTTTTTGCGCTGGTTGTCATCAGGAAACTTATAAAGAATGGCACCTTACTAAGGTTCAAAGGTCCTGTCAAGATTGTCACATGCCCTCTTTGGGGGACAAAAGGTTAGTGCAGAAGTTTCCCTTTGAGTACTTTCATAGCAAGAAGCAGAGACATGACCATAGTTTTCCTCCTGGGAAAGCAAGACCCGAAGACCTTTTGGTCGAATTGGAAAGGGGAGAAAAACTAAGTTTAAAGATAACCAATGTGGGTGTACCTCACAACCTTCCAACCGCAGACCAAGGAGACCCAAAGCTCTACATAACAGTTGAAGCAATCCTCCCTACAGGTGAGAAGTCTAAGATTGTAAGGGTGCTATCCTATCAAGCAAAAAATGCACTGGTGTACAAAGTTCCTACATACATAGACCTGCCATGGCAGGAAATAAGCCATTTAGAAGTTAGTGTACAGAGAAAACTTAGCTGGAAAGAGGAAAGAGAGGAAATAGTTAGGCATATCCTAAGGTAGTCAGAAGATTCAACTGTAATTTGGTTTGGGGATTGAACATAACATTTGCTTTGTCCAATATAGACTCGTAAGATAATGCCACTTCATGAAGAAAAGCTGGAAAAATTATGCTGTGTCCAATAAAGGGTTCAATATCCTCCAACATATCCAACACTACTCATTATGAAATTATTATATAAATAATGCTTAAAGAAAAATAAAATTTTTGAATTGCATGTTCTATTGGTATAAAGTTAGAATTTTCTACAAACCTTCAAGGGAGGTAAGGCGATGAAAAAAATTTTGTTAAGCACCGCAATTCTCGGACTTGCTGGAATTTCCTTTGCCACAAACGGGGATAACCTAATAGGCGTTTCCCCTGCGTCAAGAGGTATGGGTGGTATAGGTGTAGGCATGCCAGTGGGACCAACAGATACCATTTTCAGAAACCCTGCGTGGATGAGCTACTACAAGGGCTTTAACATGAGCTTTGGTGGAATACTTTTTATGCCAGAGGTTAAGGCAAAGACCAATGTGACGCCCATGGGACCCATGAACCCCCC
>JANWWY010000021.1 GCA_025057455.1 Aquificaceae bacterium | reverse complement strand
GTATTGCGGGTGCCTTGCTCCAAGCAATGGCTTGCGGTAAGGTAGTTATCTCTACACTTGCGGGTGGCATAAGGGACTACTTAAGGGATGGAGAAAACGGATTTGCGGTCGAGGTGGGAGACCTCCATGGGCTTGTGGAAAAGTTAAACATGGCATTAAGCTTACAGGAAGAGGAATACAGAAAAATGTCAGAAGAAGCCAAAAGAACAGCCAATCACTATTCTATAGAAAGGACCGTGGAAGGATACATGGAGCTCTTTAGGGAGCTGTTGAGTATATCTCAAGAGCTTCAAAGTATTCCATAAAAACCCTGTTTATGTAGAGGCTTCCGTCCTTGAAAAGGAGCAAAACGCCCACATATGGATTTTCCCTTATAAACTTCTCCCTACTATCATCATCCATTGCAAGAAGTGCAGTTTCAAGAGCGTCCGTAAGGGCACAGTCATCGTAAGCAACCGTAGCCTGAAGAAGGCTGTTTTCTTTGCCTATGATGTGCTTTCTAAGGTAATTCCCACCAGTGGAGAGGCATAAATCTCTTTTATTGTATCCTTTGGCAAGAATCTGGTTGTTGGTGGGATTGAAAATTGCCAACAGTCTCTTGTGTCCCCAAACCTTTAGGTCGCCCGCTATGGATATAAAGCCCCACGGTGTATTTAGGTGTTCGTAGGCCTTCTGAACCGCATAGCCTTTTCCTACACCCCCAAGGTCCAATGCCATACCCTTTTCCAGAAGGCACACTTTCCCGTCTTCTATTTTGATTTTTCTGTAGTTTATCAAATTCTTTGCCCTATCTTCTTCCAGTAGTTTTTTCCTCTTAAAGTTTATGGTATAGCTTCCCACTGTTATATCAAGGAAGCCATAGGTCTTTTCGGAGACCTCAAGGGATTTTTTTATGACTTCAAGAGTCTCTTCGGAAACCTCCACACAGCCTACGCCGGACTTTTCGTTTATTAGAGAAATCTCTGAAGTTTGTATGTAGTCGGAGAGTTTATCCTCAAGCCTCTTCATAAACCTGTAGGCTTGGTATTCCTTTCCGTCGGGAAGTTCAATAAGGGCGTAGGTGCCCATCAGATGAAATAGTCTTTCCTGAGAAAAGGAGAAGAAAAAAAATAGAAGAAGAAACAAAAGGGTCATTTTTTCCTTTGTTGCTTCGCAGGCTTTTGAGGTTGAGGCTTTTCCTCTTGCACGCTAACCTTAACATCAAGGTCCTTTATGGTTATTTTTGCTGGTTTTGCCTTTCCTCCTTCAAAGACGAAGCTGAGCATGGGAAGTTCTTGAAGGGCTTGGGAGAGTTCATCATCCACAATAGTCCCGCCCACAAAGCCCAAGGCTAAAAGTGCAGGTTGTAAGATTAGACTGGGTTTTCTCTCGTACTTTAGCACCCTTTTCAGGTCTGCGTTGAAATGTCTTTGTACCTCTTCGTGAGGTCTCTCGCCAAAGTAGGCCATGTATACATGGGAAGGCATTAGGGTTTTTAGCCTCTCTTCAAGTCCCTCACCACCCTTTACGTAATAGGCTTCTACGCCTATGGTTTTCAGGGAAGCCACCAAGGATGCGGAAAAAAGAGCGCACAGGTCAGAAGTTTCCATGTATACAACCGCTACGCGGTCGTAGCCCATCCCTTTTAACACCTTAGATATCTCAACGCTTGCGTTTATTCTGGAGTTTGCCCTCTCTGGCACCAGAAAAGGGTTTACACTCTGAGCACTGGCGTATGCAAAAAGTCCAAAAGCTAACAGAAGGCTTGCAAAGATTCTACCCATCGGAAGTAAATATAACACAGAAACTTCAAAAAGCACCCTTGAAATAGGTAAGCTTAATCCCAGGAAGAGCTACCCGAGGAAAAGCTATTCCATGAGCTACAACCGCTGTAATCGTCTGTAGAGCTGCCACAATCCCGAAAATAGCCGTCGTCGTTGAGGCTGTGGTAAAGGGGACAACTTGGGTCCCAAAGGGCTCTTGACACACTGCACTCATCCTCGTAGTGGGTGCTTCCATACATAGATGGGTCAGCATTTACCTGTTGACCTGAGTCAAAGGCTTGGTCGTTGGCCCTTTTTAACTTCCAAACTAAGAACAGCAAAGCCAATAACACCAGTATAGCCTCCATGGCTTACCTCCTCCTTTTGAATATAACTTAACTTGTACTTTGTAGTCTGACACAACCTATAATTAGTATCATGCACCAGCTTATCATAATAGGTGGGGGTCCTGCGGGCATATCCGCAAGCATATACGCTCAAAGGAAGAAAATGGACTTTTTGCTAATCTCCAAGGACGTAGGGGGTCAGGTTATAAAGGCGGGTGAGATAGAAAACTATTTAGGCTATGCTCTTGTGGACGGTGTTAGCTTTGTCCAAAAGATGATGGAGCAGATGGAAAAGATTGGCGTCCAGCCCGTACTAGACCAAGTGGTAGAAGTAAACAGAGCGGAAGAAGGGTTTGTTGTAAAAACACTCTCCGGGATGGAATACGGGGCAAAAACCTTGCTATTTTGCACGGGTGCAGAGCACAAAAGGCTTGAAGTTCCTGGGGAAAGAGAGTATACAGGTAGAGGAGTTTCTTATTGCTATACATGTGACTCGCCCTTTTTTAAGGATACAAAGGTTGTAGTGGTTGGTGGTGGAAACTCAGGTTTTGAGGCAGTGGACCAGCTTATCAACTACGCAAGGGAAATATACTTGGTGGAATATTCTGACAAGTTTAAGGCGGATGAAATCTTAAAGGAAAAGGTCCTTCAAAACCCAAAGGTAAAGCCTCTTCTCAGACACAGAGTCCTTGAGATAAGGGGGGATGATAGAAACGTGAGGTCTGTTATTCTTGAGGACATGGAAAGGGGTAGGGTCTTTCAGTTGGAGGTGGAAGGCGTTTTTGTAGAGGTTGGGCTGAAGCCTAATTCAGAGCTTGCCAAATCCCTCGGAGTCCTTACCACGCAAAGGGATGAAATTATCATAGACTGTAACAACAGAACCTCTGAAAGAGGTATCTATGCAGCCGGGGATTGCACCAACATATTTGCCAAGCAGATAATAACCGCAGCTGGCGATGGTGCAAAAGCTCTACTATCCATATACCACGACCTTACTTACGGTGTTTCCTCATGGATTTAGCCTCTTACATAGACCACTCAATCCTGCAACCAAACTACACGGAAAAGGAACTTGAGAACCAAATAGCAAAATGCATAGAACTAAAAGTATATGCAGTCTGCGTAAATCCCTTTTGGGTAAAAAAGGCTGTGGAGCTGTCAGAGGGGAAGCTGGTAGTCTGTAGCGTTGTCTCCTTCCCCTTTGGGCTTGATACCAAAGGACAGAAGGTCTTCCAATCCTTAAAGGCCCTTGAGGATGGTGCCAAAGAATTGGACATAGTCATGAACTTTTCCGCCCTCAAAAGTGGTCTAATAAAGTATGTGGAAGAAGAGCTAAAGGCCATAGGGAGAAGCACAGAGGGGTTTACAAGAAAGGTTATAATAGAGACCGCATACCTAAACGATGAAGAAAAAAGGCTTGCGGTGGAACTTATAGCGAACGCAGGGATGGAATTTGTGAAGACTTCTACGGGCTACGCACCAAAGGGTGCCTCCGAGGAAGATGTAAAACTCCTCCTTGAAGCCTCAAAGGGAAGGCTCAAGGTAAAGGCCTCTGGTGGGATAAGAAGTAGGGAGCAGGTCACGAGGTTTGTAGAGCTGGGAGCCAGCAGGATAGGTACCAGTGCCACCTTTGAAATACTAAATAGGGGGGGATAGAAATGGCTAAGATTGCTACAGATTCGCAACTTACGAAGGTAATGAGGGAAATATACAACCAAGGAATCATAAATCTTGGTTGTGATGCCATAAACTGTTTTCTCTGTGCTAAGGGTGGAAGGCTAAAGGCATGCGAAAGAATAAAGGAAGCAGTCATATTATTGCCCGGAGAAAACCAGATTATAAAGGAGCTTAACGGTGCTGAGTTTCCAAGCATGAATGTAAACGGTTTTGGCATTGGTTTTCTTGCTCCTGAACAAGACTGCCCCTTTAATGTAGATGGTTGGTGCGGTATACACGGAAAACATCCCATTGATTGCAGAAGCTTTCCTCTTGTGCCCTCTGTCAATGAAAGAGGTGACCTCATAATATCCATATCACTGAAATGCCCCATAATACCACCGTGGGATTTTGTAAAGCTGTGGGTAGAAAACTGGCGAAAGTTATGGAAGGTTGCACCAATAGAGTGGTTTGCCTTCTACTCAATGGTTCCTACAAATCCCCTAAAACCCATAGCCATGCTCAAGGCGGAGGAAAAACATGATTGAAAGGTACACAAGAAAGGAAATGGGTCATGTATGGTCTGACCTAAACAAATTTAGGCTCTGGCTAAGGGTAGAGATAGCGGTATGCAGAGCTTGGAACAAGCTGGGGAAAATTCCCTCAGATGCACTAAGGTTCATAGAAGAAAATACCTTCGTGGATGAAAGCGTAGTAGAAAGGATAAACCAGTATGAGAGGGTTTACATGCACGATGTTTTAGCCTTCGTGTCCGCCATATCCGAGCAGATTCCCCAATACAGCCATTACTTTCATATGGGTCTTACTTCCTCGGATGTAGTGGATACCGCCCTCGCTCTTCAGCTAAGGCAGGCTCTTGAGCTTATCCTTTCAAACCTTGAAAGGGTCATAGAAAAACTTAAGGAATTAGCCATAGCACACAAGCATACTATTATGATGGGAAGGACTCACGGAGTGCATGCGGAGCCTATCACCTTAGGTCTTAAGTTTTTGAGCTGGTATGAGGAGAGCAAAAGAAACAGAGAAAGGCTCAAGACAGCCTTAGAAAACATATCCTACGGTAAGCTATCGGGTGCGGTGGGCACCTATTCAAACCTACATCCGGACGTGGAAAGGCTTGCCCTTGAAGATTTGGGGCTTAAACCAGAACCAGTATCCACTCAGATAGTGCCAAGAGACAGGCATGCGCACGTAGTGTACGCTCTGGCTTCTACCGCAGCAAGCTTAGAGAGGTTTGCCACAGAAATTAGACATCTTCAGAGAACGGAGGTGCTTGAACTGCTTGAGCCCTTTAAAGAAGGACAAAGGGGGTCTTCCGCCATGCCCCATAAGAAAAACCCCATACATGCGGAGAGAATATGCGGTCTGGCAAGGATTTTAAGGGCAAACCTTCTTGTGGCTTTGGAAAACATTCCACTATGGCACGAAAGGGACATATCCCATTCCTCCGCAGAGCGCATTATCCTTCCGGACTCCACCATAGCCCTTGACTACATGCTAAGCCTATTCCTTCAAATTTTAGAAGGCTTGGTGGTTTACAAAGAAAACATGATAAAGAACCTGAGCCTTTCTCATGGTCTTTATGCCTCTTCCAAGGTGCTTGTGAAGCTCATGGAAAAGGGTATTCCGAGGGATAAGGCTTACGACATGGTTCAGCGTTGTGCCATGAGAAGCTGGCAGGAAGGCATAGCTTTCAGAGATTCCCTGCTTGAGGACAAGGAGGTCTCCCCTCTTTTGACCTTGCAAGAAATAGAAGAAGCCATAGACCCAAAGAGCTTTTTAAGGCACATAGATTATATTTACGAGAGAGTTATAGACCATTGATTGCAGGAGGCAAAGGATGATAGAGCAAAAAACTTATCTTTTACCAGACGATAGAGGATACTTTGAAGAGTTTGGTGGAAGGTTTATCCCAGAGACTCTTATGTACGCCCTTGAGGAGTTGGAGGATGCTTATTTGAGGGTGAAGGAAGATACAAACTTCTGGGAAGAGCTTGACTACTATCTTAAGAACTTTGCGGGCAGGCCTACGCCCCTTTACTTTGCAAAAAGGCTTACGGAGTATGCTGGTGGTGCAAAAGTATACATAAAGAGGGAAGACCTTCTTCATACGGGAGCCCACAAGATAAACAACACCCTCGGTCAGGCTCTACTGGCAAGAAGGATGGGCAAGAAGAGAATAATAGCAGAAACGGGAGCAGGTCAGCACGGCGTGGCAACGGCTACAGCTTGCGCACTCTTGGGTCTGGAGTGCGTAGTTTACATGGGGGAGGAGGATGCAAACAGGCAAAAGCTCAACGTTTTTAGGATGGAGCTTTTGGGTGCGCAGGTAAGAATAGTAAAGAGCGGTTCAAGAACTCTAAAGGATGCCATAAACGAAGCTCTCAGAGACTGGGTTACCAATGTAGAGAACACCCACTACATCATAGGCTCCGTGGTTGGACCTCATCCCTTTCCTATGATGGTCAGAGACTTCCAGAAGGTGATAGGAGAAGAAGCCAAAAGGCAAATACTTGAGCTTGAGGGTAGGCTTCCCAACGCAGTGGTTGCGTGCGTAGGTGGAGGCTCTAATGCCATGGGCATTTTCTATCCCTTTATAGAGCACGAAGAGGTTCAGCTTATAGGTGTGGAAGCGGGAGGGCTTGGCATAGAAACAGGAAAACATGCAAGCTCCATAAACGGTGGCTCTGTTGGCGTCCTTCACGGCATGAAGTCGTACTTTCTACAGGACGAAGAGGGTCAGATTATGCCTACGCATTCCATATCCGCAGGCTTGGACTATCCTGGTGTTGGACCAGAGCATGCATACCTTTTTAAAAAGGGAAGAGCCAAGTACCTTTACGCTACAGACCAGGAGGCTCTTGAGGGTTTTAAGCTTCTTTCAAAGCTTGAAGGCATAATACCCGCTCTTGAGCCAGCTCATGCGGTACCAAGGGTGGTTGAGCTGGCAAGAGAAATAGGAAAGGACGGTATAGTCCTTTTTAACCTCTCGGGAAGAGGGGACAAGGACATGATGCACGTAATGGCCCATCTGAATATGCTATAATTTTCCCATGCCTAAGCTTTCGCCAAGGGACATAAGGAGGAAAATACAGGGTATAAAGAACACGCGCAGGATAACCAACGCCATGAAGGTTGTCTCTGCGGCCAAGCTAAGAAGGGCTCAAGAACTCATATACGCCTCCAGACCCTACTCTGAGAGACTATACGAAATATTAAAAAGCTTGGCCTCCCACATAGACCCGCAAACTCACCCACTTTTTGAAACTAGGCAAGAAAGGGTGTGCGACCTGGTTATAATAACCGCTGACAGGGGACTGGCTGGAGCCTTCAACTCAAACCTCATAAAGCGTGCGGAAGACATTATAAGGGAAAAGCAAGAAGTAGGTATAAGGACGAACCTCGTGCTTATAGGTAGGAAGGGAGTTCAATACTTTGGCAAAAGAGCCTATCCAGTTCTAAAAGCCTACGATGAAGTCTTCAGAAAGGAAATAAACTTTGATGTGGTAAAGGAAGTAGGTGACCTTCTCAGAGACAGGTATGCAGGCAAAGAAACGGACTGCGTATATCTTCTTAACAACGAGATGGTTACCAGGGTAAGCTACAAACCCGCAGTGAGGACCTTCTTGCCCTTTGAAAGGCTCGAAGGTAATGGGGACTACGCAGTTTACGAGTTTGAAGTAGAAAAGGAAGTGCTTATAAACAAGCTCATAGACCTTTACCTTAACTACCAACTATACAGGGCAATGCTTGAGTCTAACGCCGCGGAGCACTTTGCCCGCATGGTGGCAATGGACAACGCTACTAGAAATGCCGACGAGCTTGTAAAGACTTGGACCCTCATCTTTAACAAAGCCCGTCAGGAGTCTATAACCTCGGAGCTTATAGACATAGTGAATGCAGTGGAAGCCATGAAGTAAGCCATATAGAGCATAGGACAGGAGGGATTACGTGATAGTTCATGAACTCCTGCACCTAAGATATCCAAACGGTGGAAAGCTTTTTAAGTGTCTTCTGAAAGCCTACATATCTCTTAAGTAAAGCTGTTATAATAGATAGGAAGCTACTGTAGGAGGTCAAAAATGAAAGGTAAGTTGGTGCAGGTCATAGGTGCGGTCATTGACGTGGAGTTTGAGGAGAAAAACCTTCCACCCGTCAGACATGGTCTAAAGACCAGAAGGAAGTTCATAGATGACAGGGGAAACTGGGCGGAAGAAGAGCTCTATCTGGAAATAGCTCAGCATATAGGCGAGAGTAGGGTAAGATGCATAGCCATGGGTGCGACGGACGGGCTTGTAAGAGGTCAAGAAGTTGAATACTTAGGCGGACCTATAAAGGTTCCCGTGGGCAGGGCAACCCTCGGTAGGATTTTCAACGTAGTTGGTCAACCTATAGACGAGGCTGGTCCAGTGAACGCAGAAGAGTACTGGCCAATGTTTAGAGAGCCACCACCTCTTGAAGAGCAGTCTACAAAGGTAGAGATACTTGAAACAGGTATAAAGGTCATAGACCTGCTTGAGCCTTACGTAAAAGGTGGAAAGGTTGGGCTCTTTGGTGGTGCTGGCGTAGGCAAGACGGTTCTTATGCAGGAGCTTATCCACAATATAGCCAAGTTTCACAAGGGTTTCTCGGTCGTCATAGGCGTGGGCGAGCGTACAAGAGAAGGAAATGACCTGTGGCACGAGATGAAAGAGTCTGGCGTCCTTCCCTACACGGTCATGGTTTACGGACAGATGAACGAGCCACCAGGTGTTCGCTTCAGAGTTGCACAGACTGGCATCACTATGGCTGAATACTTCAGAGATGTAGAAGGTCAGGACGTTTTGGTTTTCATAGACAACATCTTTAGATTTGTACAGGCTGGCTCTGAAGTTTCTACGCTCCTTGGGAGACTTCCATCCGCAGTAGGATACCAGCCCACGCTAAACACGGACGTAGGAGAAGTCCAAGAGAGGATTACCTCCACCAAGAAGGGGTCTCTCACATCCATACAGGCAGTATACGTGCCAGCGGACGACATTACGGACCCCGCACCCTACTCGGTCTTTGCACACCTTGATGCCACCACAGTGCTTGCAAGAAGGCTCGCAGAGCTTGGCATATACCCAGCAGTTGACCCCCTTGAGTCCACCTCCAAATATTTGGCACCCGAGTATGTTGGGGAAGAGCATTATCAGGTAGCTTCCGAGGTCAAGAGGATACTTCAAAGGTACAAGGAACTCCAAGAGATAATAGCCATACTTGGTATGGAAGAGTTGTCCGAAGAAGATAAGGCAATAGTTAACAGGGCAAGAAGAATCCAGAGGTTTCTCGCACAGCCCTTCCACGTGGCGGAGCAGTTTACGGGTATGCCCGGCAAATACGTAAAGCTTGAGGACAACATAAGAAGCTTCAAGGAAATACTCACAGGAAACTACGACCACCTTCCTGAGCTTGCCTTCTACATGGTTGGAACCATAGAGGAAGTGGTGGAAAAGGCTAAAGCTCTGGGGGCAAAGGTTTGAGGTCTGACGGGAGAAAACCGGGAGAGCTCAGACCCATACGCATAGTTAGGGACTACCTAAAATATCCTGAAGGTTCTGTCCTTGTGGAGTTTGGCAACACAAAAGTCATATGCACCGTCTCGGTGCAGGAGGGCGTCCCGCCCTTCTTGAAGGGCAAAGGTCAGGGCTGGATTACCGCAGAATACTCCATGCTCCCCAGAGCCACACAGACCAGAAACATTCGTGAATCTGTCCAAGGAAGGATAGGCGGAAGAACTCACGAGATTCAGAGAATAATAGGCAGAGCCATGAGGACAGCCTTGGACCTTACCAAGGTTGGCGAAAGGACTTTCTGGGTGGATTGTGATGTGATACAGGCGGATGGTGGCACGAGAACTGCCAGCATAACGGGAGCCTTTGTTGCTTTGGCGGATGCGGTCATAAAGCTCTATGAGGGGGGAGCCATAAGCTCTACCCCTATAAAGGATTTTGTAGCCGCCGTGAGCGTTGGAATAGTGGGAGGTCAAATACTTCTTGACTTAAACTTTGAAGAGGACTCTTCCGCAAAGGTGGACATGAATGTGGTGGCAACAGGCTCTGGCAAAATATCGGAGATACAGGCTCTCGGGGAGGAACACTCCTTTAGTAAGGAAGAATTTGACAAGATGTTGAGCCTTGGTCTGGAAGGCGTAAAGCAGTTAGTGGAGCTTCAAAAAGCCTTTTTTGAGGTGAACGCCGGAATATTTAGAAAAAAGAACATAAAGGAAGCAAGGCTTTAGTTGATATATAGTCTCAAAAATACTTATCATGGTTTAAGGGTATTCTCGCTTAAAGCTCTTAATGTTGACAAAAAGATTTTGGGATTGTATATTAATTTCCAATTTATAAAAGCTTAGGAGGTAAGTTATGAACCTCGAAGAGGTAAGGCCAGGTCAAGAGGTTACCATACTTGAGCTTGTGGGTAAGGAGGATATTCTTAAAAAGGTTGAAGCTATGGGCTTGAGGAGGGGAAGGAGAGTATCCCTTCTCCAGAAGGTAGGAAGAAACCTCCTCCTTAAGGTGGACAATTCCAGAGTTGTTATAAGTAAGGACCTCGCCAGAAATATAGAAGTTCAATGAAAAGCATTACTGTTGCCCTTGCAGGCAATCCAAACGTAGGAAAAACTAGCATTCTCAATCATCTTGCCGGGACCAGCCTCAAGGTAGGTAACTGGCCTGGTGTAACCGTTGAAAAAAGGGAAGGCAAAACCAAATTCTGGGACTACGAAATAAAGCTAATAGACCTTCCCGGTGTGTACACCTTAGAACCCATATCTGAGGATGAGTGGGTTGCATACAAGTACATAACGGAGGAGCGCCCAGACCTAATTCTCAACGTGATAGAGACCCCCAACATGGAAAGGGACCTGCTTCTAACTGTGGAACTTCTTGAGCATGAAGTGCCTATGATTCTTGTTCTTAACATGAGCGATGAAGCACAAAAGCTTGGCATAGAGATAAATGAAAAGTGGCTTTCTGAACTCCTTGGCGTGCGCGTCCTTAAAACCAACGGCAGGACTGGGGAGGGTGTAAAAGCCATACTTCCAAACATAGTTGAGGCTTTAAGTTTAAGGGAAAAACCAAAGGTTCTAAAATACAGCGACAAGATTGAGGAAATTTTGGAAAAGATTAGAGAAAGGGAAGACGAGACAAAAGCAGAGCTCATTAAAAAGCTCCTTGAAGCTAAGGAATTTTCCAAATACAGGGAAGACATAAGAAGGATGTTTGGCAAGGATGCACACGAGGTTATAAAGGACGAAAGGTATGCCAAGGCTCATGGTCTTTATAGAGAAGTGGTCAGCAGAAAAGCCCTTACTTCCAGAGACATAACAGACTCTTTGGATAAGGTTTTACTTCATCCCCTTTTAGGCATCCCCCTTTTCTTCTTTATCATGTTTCTCCTTTTTAAGGTTTCCTTTGATTTTTCTGCTCCCCTAATGGACTGGGTCGATGGCTTTATAGGGAGCTTTTTAGCCCCCATTGTATCTGAGGTTATAAGGTCCCTTGGTCTTGGTGATTGGATTGAGAGGCTTTTTTCTGAAGCGGTAGTGGGTGGTGTAGGGTTTGTCCTTACATTTGTTCCCCTTATAGCGGTCATATACTTCCTGCTTGCCCTCCTTGAGTTTTCTGGATACTTGCCAAGGGTAGCCTTTTTGATGGACAGGTTTATGCACAGGATTGGTCTCCACGGCAAAAGTCTCGTGCCTTTGCTTTTGGGCTTTGGTTGCAACGTGCCAGCCATAGTGGCTACCAGAACCTTAGAGACAAAAAGGGACAAGCTCCTAGTCATAGCCATGATTCCTTTCATGAGCTGTCCTGCCAGGCTGGTTGTCTTTTCCTTTTTTGCGGTCATCTTTTTCAAAAACCCCGCCGTGGTTATCTTTTCCCTGTATATATTCGGCATTTTGGTGGCTCTTATGACAGCCTTTCTACTTAGAAAGACCACCTTTAAAGGGAGTCTTTACCACTTTGTCATGGAACTCCCCCCATACAGGCTTCCCACTCTAAGGCTAATCTTTAGGGTGGTGTGGGCCTACGTGAAAGACTTTCTTTACAGAGCTGGCACGCTTATATTCGCGGCATCGGTGTTAATATGGTTTTTGCTGAACCTTCCACCTGGTGTTAAAAACCCCTCTGAAAGCCTTGCCGCACATTTAGGCAGAGCTATAGCACCCCTTTTTAAACCCCTTGGGCTTGACGACTGGAGGATGGCTACGTCTCTTATACCAGCCTTTTTGGCAAGAGAAATAGTGCTCAGCTCCATGGGCACCATATATGCTTCTGAAATAGAGAGGCAAGAGCAAGAGTTTAAACTTTCAGAAGCCTTGAGGGAACAGGTGGTGGGTTTGGGTAGAGCTTTAAAGGATGCCACTTTAAATGTCTTTAGACCAGTTCCCACAGCCTTTGAGGTGGAAGAGGAAGGCACAGAAAGCCTCAAAAGCCTCATAGCCAGCAGTCTTTCTCCAGCCTCTGCACTTGCCTTTATGGTCTTTCTGCTCCTGTACACTTCGTGCCTTGGCACTGTGGCTGTCATGTGGAGGGAAGTAGGTAAGAAATTTGCCCTCCTATTTCTTGTCTACAGCCTTCTCGTTGGATGGACTGCAGGCTTTATCCTTTACAGAGTGGGGGGGTTGATTTGGAATACATAGCGGTCTTTTTCTTGTTTGTCTTCCTCCTCTTCCTATGGTGGAGGAAAAGGTCTTGCTGTAGCTAATCATACTCTATAATTTTTAATGCTATGGTAGATTGGCTCGTAAAAAAAATATTAGGGACAAAGAGTGAAAGAGAGGTTAAAAGGCTTCGCAAAGCAGTTGAGAGAATCAACCAAAGGGAAAGAGAACTGGACCAGCTTTCAAACCTTGAGCTTGTAAGATTGGCAGAGGAGGTCCATAAAAAGATTGCAGGGGATAAGGAGCTAAAGGCGAAAGTTATGGAGGGAAGTATAACGGAGGAGGTGGAGCTTGTATTTGCCCTCGTGAGAGAGGCGGGAAAGAGAACCTTAGGGCTTAGGTTCTTTGATGTTCAGCTTATAGGCGGTTTTGTGCTTCACGAGGGTAAAATAGCTGAAATGAAAACGGGTGAGGGCAAAACATTGGTGGCAACTTCAGCCTCAGCGGTCAACGCAATGAGCGATGAAGGCGTGCATGTGGTTACCGTTAACGACTACCTTGCAAGGAGAGATGCCCAGTGGATGGGCCCCATCTATCTACTTTTGGGTCTCAGCGTGGGTGTTATAAACTCCGATTACTCTTCCTACCTTGTGGATTGGGCAGACCCAGAGCTGGCACGTAGAGCCATAGAGGAAGACTGGAGGGTCTGGCCTAAGGGATACTTTGAAGAGACTCTGCCTTCAGACCTTATAAACGTGCAAGCAAAGAAAGCCTTTTATACAAAGTTGACGCCCTGCACTAGAAGAAAAGCCTACGAGTGCCATATAACCTATGGTACCAACAACGAGTTTGGCTTTGACTACCTCAGGGACAACATGGCCTTCTCCTTAGAGGAAATCGTGCAGGTAAAGGGTCATAACTTTGCCATAGTGGACGAGGTGGATTCCATACTCATAGATGAGGCAAGGACTCCTCTTATAATCTCGGGTCCCGCAGAGATGGACACATCGGTATACTACAGGGCAAACGAAGTCGTACTAAAACTTGTGCCAGAAGAGGATTTTACAGTAGATGAGAAAAACAGGACAGTCCAGCTTACGGAAAAAGGTATAAGAAAAACGGAAGAACTTTTAGGCATAGAAAACCTCTACGACATAAGAAACATAGAACTTTTACATGCGGTCAATCAGGCTCTAAGAGCTCATACCCTCTTCAAGAGGGATGTGCACTACATAGTCAGAAACGGTGAAGTCCTTATAGTGGACGAGTTCACGGGTAGAGTCCTACCGGGCAGAAGGTGGAGCGACGGCCTGCACCAAGCCATAGAGGTGAAAGAAGGTGTTGCCATCCAGCAAGAAAACCAGACCCTTGCCTCCATAACCTTCCAAAACTACTTTAAGCTCTACAGAAAACTCTCTGGTATGACTGGCACCGCTGAAACAGAAGCACTTGAGTTTAAAGAAATATATGGACTTGAAGTGGTAGTTGTCCCCACCCACAGACCAATGAGAAGGAAAGACCATGCGGATGTTATGTACAAAACAAAGGATGAAAAGTGGGGAGCGGTGGTGGAGACCATAAAACAGGAGCACGCAAAGGGAAGACCCATACTCGTGGGAACTGTCTCCATAGAAGACTCGGAACATCTTTCAAGGCTTTTGCAAAAGGAAGGAATAAAACATAACGTGCTAAACGCAAAACAGCACGAGAGGGAGGCAGAAATCATAGCTCAGGCCGGTAGAATAGGGGCGGTTACCATATCCACCAACATGGCTGGTAGGGGAACAGACATACTCCTCGGTGGAAACCCAGAGTATTTGGCGAGGGACATACTCAGGTCAAGGGGGAAAAGCCCAGAGGATGCTACGGAAGAAGAGTGGAAAGAGTCACTGGAAAAGGCCTATAGAATAACGGAAGAAGAAAAGAAAAAGGTCATAGAGCTTGGTGGTCTGTTAGTTATTGGAACGGAAAGGCACGAATCTAGAAGGATAGACAACCAGCTAAGGGGTAGGGCTGGAAGACAAGGGGACCCTGGTGAGTCAAGGTTTATCCTCTCCTTAGAGGATGACCTCATGAGAATATTCGGGGGTGATAGGGTCAAAAAGCTCATGGATATACTTAAAATACCACCGGGGGAACCCATAGAGAGCGGTATGGTTACAAAAGCTATACAGAATGCCCAGAAGAGGGTAGAAGCTCAAAACTTCCAAATAAGAAAGAGACTCCTCGAATACGATATGGTTATGAACACACAAAGGCTTACCGTCTACTCCATGAGAAGAGACATACTCGAAGCCAAAGGTCTGGAAGACTACCTTAAGGAGTTTTTGTTTGAACTCATATCGCAAAAGGTGCAAGAGCTTTTAAAGGAGGAAGAGCCAGAACTTTGGGAACTTAAACCCTTGGAAGACTATCTTAGAGAGATTACAAACCACGAGGTGGATATACCAAGGGCGAGGGACAAAGAAGAACTCATAAACCTTATATACGAGAGAGTCCTTGAGCTTTTGGAAGCCAAAAAGTCTGAGCTGGGTGAGCAGGTATACAGGGAGCTTTTGAAGGTAGTCATGCTTTCGAACTTGGACCATCTTTGGAGGGAACATCTCCACACCATGGACAGGTTAAGAGAGAGCATATACCTGAGAGGTTATGCCTCAAAGGACCCTCTCGTAGAGTACAAAAAAGAAGCCTTTTACCTATTTGAGGATATGCTTGGCAGATTTAGAGAGAGGACCATATCGGATATTATGCACATGCAGATAAGGTCTCAAGAGGAAATAGAAGAGGAGATAAGGAAAGAAGAGGAACAGAAGGAAAGGCTTTTAAGCATGGCTGTTTTTAGCGGTGTGGAGGGAAAGGCAGACCACAGCCAAAAGGGTCCAAAAAGAAAAACTCTAAAGGAACGCCTTCAGGCTAAGAGGAAAAGGTAGGTTCAATGTTTCTGTAAGCCTCTAAGATTTTTCTAAATTCTATGCTGCCCTCCCTTACAAGCCTTAACCCCTTTGGATACAGGACTCTGACAATAGTGGAGGGTTTTCCCTCCCTTTTACCGCCATCCACGTAGAGGTCTACCTTGTCCCCAAAGTAGTCTATAGCTTCCTTTATGTCCGTGGCTGGCTTTTGCCCTTCCTGGTTTGCGCTTGGTGCAACCACCGGCTCCTGTAAGATTTGCAGGAGCTTAAACACATGGCTTCCCATGGGCGGTAATCTCAGAGCAAGACTCTTTTTACCTCTTGTAAGATAGAGGGGGATGGAGTTTTTCTTGTAGAAAATAAAGGTGGCATTAAATAGGTTCACAAGGTGTAAATACCTAGGGTTTGCGAGCAAGTCAAGCTTAAGCACCCACACCGCATCGGGAATAAGTAAAAGGAAGGGTCTGCCAGAGGGTCTTCTTATGGAATACAGTCTCTCTATAACGTCCCTTCTGCTTGCCAAAGCCAGAAGTCCGTAAATCGTGTCTGTTGGAAAGCATACCATACCACCATCCTGTAGAATGCGTGCGGTCTCCTTAATAGTCTCCTCTGATATTTTTTTTACCCTCATAGGTGTATGACTTCAGCCACCTTTTCTACATCTGGTGGTAGTGTTATGGGCTGTTCGCAAACCTTCATGGCTGTGTCTGGGTCCTTAAGACCGTTTCCCGTTAAAATGCATACAACCACTTCCTTGCCCTTAAAGAAGCCCTCACGAGTGAGCTTTATAAGACCTGCCACAGATGCTGCGGATGCTGGTTCACAAAATATCCCCTCCGTGGAAGCTACCAGTTTGTATGCATGCAGTATTTCCTCATCGCTGACTGCGTCTATAAGACCCTTAGACTCGTGGACCGCCTGAAGGGCTGGTTGCCAACTGTAAGGGTTTCCTATCTTTATGGCTGTAGCTATGGTTTGTGGGTTTTTTATGGGATATCCCTTAACTATGGGTGCTGCACCCTCCGCTTGCCATCCCATCATCCTTGGCAGGCTTTCTATCTTACCCGCTCTTTTGTAATCCTTGTACCCCTTCCAGTAAGCGGTTATGTTGCCAGCGTTCCCGACAGGTATAAAGTGGTAGTCGGGAGACCTTCCGAGGGCATCGCAAATTTCAAAGGCTCCAGTTTTTTGCCCCTCTATTCTGTAAGGGTTTAACGAGTTGACTATTTCCACGGGCATTGTCTCCCCGATTTTCCTTACTATGTAAAGAGCATCGTCAAAGTTGCCCTGTATGGCTATTACCTTTGCACCGTACATGACTGCCTGAGAAAGCTTTCCTAAAGCCACCGCACCCTTCGGAAGCAGTACAAAAGCCTTTAGACCAGCCTTTGCAGCGTAGGCGGCCGCAGAAGCGGAGGTGTTTCCAGTAGAAGCACATATAACTGCCTTTTTGCCTGCCTCCACAGCCTTTGAAATAGCCATGGTCATACCCCTGTCTTTAAAGGACCCAGTTGGATTTAGACCCTCGTACTTGAGGAATAGGTCACCCTTAAACCCTATTGTCCTTGCTAAATTTTCAGCGTATATTAGTGGAGTGTTGCCTTCACAGAGAGTTATTACGGGAGTGCTATCCTCCACTGGAAGAAACTCCCTATATTTGTGAATGATACCTCGCCAGTAGCTCATAACTGTAGAAGAAATATTATAATTTATTAGCAGATGGGGGTGTGGCGGAACAGGCAGACGCAGCGGATTTAAAATCCGCCGGCCTTTGGCCGTGAGGGTTCGAGTCCCTCCACCCCCACAAAAGAGCTATGATACTGAGCGACAGAACAATAAAGGACCTTATAGCGTCCGGTAGGCTTTTGATAGAACCCTACAGAGAGGAAAATGTGCAGGCTTCCTCCGTAGACCTTACTTTGAGTGGTGAGCTACTCTTTTATAAGTCTGAATGCATAGACATAAAAAAGCCCATACTTACCACCGAGAAGATAATAATTCCAGAGGAGGGCGTGCTGATTCCCCCCAAGGCTTTTATGCTTGCTACTACGGAAGAATACATAAAGCTTCCAGAGGATATTACAGCCTTTGTGGAGGGTAGGTCTTCATTGGGCAGGCTAGGGCTCTTCATAGAAAACGCTGGATGGGTAGATGCTGGTTTTGAGGGACAGATAACCCTTGAACTTTACAATGCTAACAGTGCTCCCATACGCATATACAGGGGTGTTAGAATATGCCAAATAGTGCTGGCAAGGTTAGACCAAAGGGCAGAAAAACCTTATAGGGGTAAGTATCAGGGTCAAAGGGGTGCTACACCCTCAAAGGTGTATATGGACTTTTTATAGAACTTACTCATAAAGGAGGTCTATGGGTTTTCTTCCTGCAAAGCCTTCATCCATCTCGTGCCAGTACATGATTGTATCCTCGTCCTCTTTCCAACATAGCCATATGTAGCGGTTTTTGTGAAAGGATAGAAAGTCCACCAGTATGGGCTGTATACCCTTTATCACTCCACCCAGGGCTTCTATCTTCTGAAAGAGCCTTCTTATATCAGCGTCCAGGTCCCTAGAGTGGCTCTCAAGGTAAAGACGCTCAAGCTCGTCAGTCTCTTCCTCAAGCTTAGAGAGGGATGCATAGAGCTCTTCTCTCTTAATGTTTATCTCTTCCACAATAGGTTTTATCAGGGTTATGAGGTCCCTTGCGGTTTCCAAATCAAAGACTTTCATGGTTATAAATTTAATGCAGGAATACGGTAGAGCAACAGTTGGGAGAAATTACAGGGTTTAGTCCAAGACTCTTGGCATAGGTAAAAATACCTTCCGACGGAAAAGTTATACCGTTTACACCAGCGTGAAGAGCATAAAGGTCAAACTTTACCCTGTCTGGTCCAGCTGGTCTGGCACATCCTATAACCACAGGTCTTTGAGAAAGGGCCTTCCTTGCGTGGAGTATGACCTTGGCACTCTCCTCGGGTTTTGGTGGCGGTAGAAGCTGAAAGCGTGCTTTGCCAAAGTAGGGCATTACCACCACGAGCACCAGGGCGGATGGGTCAAACTGAGCTACCACATCTATAGCTCTAAACTCCCCTCTTATTTGCCCATAGTGAAGCCCAATTATCACATGTGGCACAAGGTTATGTCCAGCCTCTTTTAAAAGTCTAAGGGATTCCTCGTAGTCTATTGTGCTCTTATGCGGTAGCTTGTAAACCTCCGCTATGGTCTGGTCATCCCCTATTATGTCAAGGAGGACCGCATCTACCCCTGCTTCTCTTAGCCCCTCCGAGAGTCTTTTGTCCACGAGACCTACATGACAGCTTACAAACATACCCAGCTCTTCCCTTATCCTTTTCATAACTCCAAAAAAGGGATAGAGCTCTACAACACCATCCTTGTTGGAACCACCAGAAATGAGAATTCCATCCACACCCTTGGACTTAAGGTCATTGGCAACCTTCCAAAGCTCCTCTGGCGTTAATGCAGGTATCATGTGCCAGAGTATTTTTGATGCACAATGGTCGCACATAAGCTCGCAGTTTTTGCCCGTTATGGATATGTCCACGAACTTTGGACCAGTTTTTATGGAAAAGTCATCCACATGATAGTGTTTAAAGCCTGGACTGTGGAAAAGTATGTCTTTGCCAAAATTTTTTAACCTTATGTGAAAACCCTCTTCGAGCTCTCGCAAGAGCTCCTCATCCAAACAAACATCTTCAAGGGAGGGGTGGATTTGCCCACCCCTAAAGTCCATTATCCGCACTTTATCCCCTTTTCATTTATAACCTTTGTTAGAGCATCCACCGCAGCCTGGCCCCTAAGAAGGCTGTTTATTTCCTCTAAGCTGGTGGGCTTTATCTTTGCTATCCAACCAGCACCGTAGGGGTCATCGTTGGCAAGTGCAGGATTAGCCTTCAAGGCTTCGTTAACCTCCACTATTTCACCGGTCAACGGTGTTGGCACAGGTCCAACCCACTTGCCACTTTCTATGGTGGCTATGCTCTTGCGCCTTTCTATCACTTTGCCAGCCTTCTTGGGCGTGTAGGCAACAAGCCTTCCAGCCATAGCCGCCGCCACGGAGGTTAAACCTACCGTGTAGGTTCCATCCCCGTTGTCTTTTGCCCATGTGAAGGCGTTGGCCTCGGGGTCCACATCGTAGAGAAGGTCCTCGGGTATGTTGCACCCATTGACTACTGCCATGATAGCCCTCCTTTTATGAGATTTTAAAAGGTTAGCACTTTATCCGCAGACATAGCCCTTAGGGCAAACTCGCTGGCGGGAACCACCCCGTCCAGCTCTGGAATTAGGTCTTCCGCTTTGTAGCCAAGGGAATCTACAGCCTGCTTGCAAGAGTAAAACTTCACCCCTGCCTGCTTAGCATCCTTCATAAAATCGTAAACAGTTTTGAACTTTTTCCCGTTGGGTGAGAGGCAATTAGGTTCTGCTGGAGAGATTTTTTCCGCCACGCCCCTTTTCAAAAGTCTTGTTCCATCCATGTTGAAGAAAACTTCCACATCAGCCTCGTTGGCAGCCATTAAAGCAGCAATGTAGAAGGGTGAAGCACACCTCCAGGGAGTCCTCGGTCCGCTGGTCATGAGTATTATCACCTTCATGATTCTATGTATCTCCTTGCTTCCGCTTCGTCGGGAACACCCACAAAGGCTAACTTCCCGTCTATTATGGTGGAAGGGACCGCCCTCACTATAAGCTTTTTTGCCCACATTCTACCCTCTGGCTGAGCTACGTCCAGAACCTCATACTTAAAACCATACTCCCCTTGGAGCTTCCTCCATAGGGCATCCGCATCAGGACACGTGGCGCACCACTGAGACACCAAGAGTATTACATGCCTATCCCTTGCAGCCATTACGTGCACCTCATACAGATTATATCCCACTCTTCAATGTATTTTCTCATCTCCTCTATGACCTCCTTTCCGTGCAGGAGGTCCTTTATATCCCTCTGCAGGTCGTATGGCTTCATCCTTACTATCCAGCCTTCACCGTAAGGGTCGTAGTTTATTATATCTGGTTGTTCAAGAACTTTTTCGTTCCTATCTACAACCTCACCCTCTACGAGGGCGTTTATGGGACCTGCCCACTTACCACTTTCAAGGGAAGCCACAGGTTTTCCCTTCTTTATAACTTTGCCTATATCCTTTATCCTGGCATGCAGGAGCCTTCCGGCCCTTACCTGACCCACGTCTGTCAGACCCATGGTCACTGTCCCATCATCGTTGACCTTGAGCCAAGTCTGCGTCTCTATATCGTAGTAAAGGTCCAGAGGTATTATACAACCGTTGTATTCCCACTCGTTGGTACCTTCCAGCCCCTGCGCCAAACCCATCCTAACCCCCCTTTAGGCAAGACCAAGTCTTTTTAGGACGGGGATTGGGTCAGATAGGTTGTCCTTTAGCTTTACATCGCTGGCACTGTAGCCAAAGGCAAGCCCCAAGAGCTGAGTAAAGTAGGCCGCTGGTACATCTACATCAGGCACGCCCTTCATCATAAGCCTGTGCCTGTACATTTCAAGGGATGCATGACAAAGAGGGCATTCGGTAGCTATAATGTCCGCACCGTTTCTTTTAGCTGTTTGGAGTATCATCATAACGAACTTTTCGGACACCATCTCATCGGAGAGAGAGTGTGGACCGCCACAGCACTGGGTGTGCATGGGTTCAAATTCTACGCTGGTAGCACCAGCAGCCTCAAGTAGGGCATTCATGTAGTAAGGATGCTCATCGTCGTCCGCAGTATCCCTTCGACGCGGTCTTACACCCTCCTCTTGTCCGCCAGCGTGTGCGTAGGTTCTTGCATAGAAGTGGGGCCTTGTATAGAGGCATCCGTAGTAGTTGGCTACCTTTAGACCCTTAAGAGGTTTTTTGGTTTTTTCTTTTACCTTTTGAGGACCGGCTTCATGATAAAACCATTCCAGTATATGATAGGTTTGTGGTATTTGGTCTAAAGGGTCCACGCCCCCTTCTCTAAGCAAAGCGTTAACCCTTTCAAAAACCGCCCTGTCTGTTTCTAAAAAGTATTCCGCCCTCTGCAGAGAAAAGGAGCAACCATTGCAGGGAGCAACTATCACGCTGTGACCTTGTTTCCTTGCCAGTGACATGTTCCTGGCATTAAGTAACATCGTGCCCATAAAGGTCACATTTTTAGATTCCATGGCACCGCAACAGTTGTAGTCTTCAAGGTAATCAAGCTCAAGACCAAGCTCCTTTGCGGTTATCCTTGTAGAAACGTCATAAGCCCTTGCTGCACCCTCAAGGGAACAGCCGGGATAATAAGCTACTCTTTTACCTATTACGCCCATGTTAAACCTCCTTAGTGTAATGCACCTTCTTCCTGCATCACTTTGCGCAGGACTTGCTTGAACTTGCTCCAGTTTTTGGTCCTGGGATGGAAAAGCATATGCTTAGCGTTGAGTATTAAAAAGTCTATGTTCATAGACTTGAGAGGTTTCATGGTTAGCTGTTTGAGCCATTCAGGGGTCTCTCCTATAAAAGGTATGGGCTTCTTAAGTATGGGGTCTTTAAAGACCTTGTATCCCTGCTTTTCTATCCATCCAAAGAGCAGTTCTCCATCCTCTATTCTTCCATACTCAACCACAGACTCAGTAAAGAATTTGTCAAACTTCTTGGAAGGATACTCATCTATCAGACCCTTCTTTGCCATGGTTCTAAGTATGACTTTTAGAACTTCTTCTACCAGAACGCCCTTTGGACATCTGTGAGTGCACTTGTGGCAAGAGACGCATCTCCACATAACATCCGCACGCTTCTGAAGCTCGTCTATCATCCCAAGCCTTGCCAAGTATATGAAGTGCCTGGGGTTGTATCTCTCATCCCAGTAGTTGTGCACTGGACAGGAGGCAGTGCAATAGGAGCACTGATAGCACTGGTTTATGGTTTTGCCGTCCGGTGAGTTTACAATTTCCTTGGCAAAGTCCAGGTCATAGTCGTTTATGACCCTGGGGAGTATTATAAGGTTCCAATCCCCAGAGATGTCAACACCGTCAACTACAAGCCTTTCTTTTCTTAGGATTCTTTCTGGCTCTACAAGACTTCTTTCATGTATAGCCATGTTTTATACCTCCAAAAGGTCTTCGTTCCTTAAAACACCAAGAAGCCTCCTTGCCATAACACCCGCCGGTGGAAAGAAACCCTTAGCACTGTGCATGGTAGAAAGTGTCATATAGTCCACATAGGTGGCGTATATCATGGCAAGGAAGATGTCCACAAAAAGATAACCTTTAACCTTTATACCAAAGTCTAAAAGTTTTTCTTGAATCTGTTTGTAAACCTGCTCAAATTCCTCGTAGGTCTCTCCGTACATGCTTTTCTTGGGTGGTTCTTCTTTTAAGAACACTACCGCACCGCTTTCGCTTTCAGGGTCCCAAATCCAGCTGGTCCAAAGTACATATTGCTCTGGAAAAGTAAAGTGAAGTATTTCACTGGCTATGTCTCTTGCAAACTTCTTGTCTACACCTCTTATTTCTCTCGTAAACCTTTCTACCCTTTCTTCCCAGCTTTGTGCCTTGCCATATAGCAGGTCGCTTATTGCTTTCTTTAACCTCTCTACGCCTGTTTCTTCTATTATCTTCTGTCTTCTCCTCCTTGCGGGAAATATCTTCTCCAGAATATGGTCAAGGTCTTCTTCTGTCAAGGATGCAAGCCTCTCTTTACTAAAGGCTTGTTGAAAAAGGAGGGACTTGGCGAGGAGGTCCTTGTAAAACTCCTGCACAAACTCCTCGCCTTCTCCCAGTATCTTTATGAGGTAATCCCTTACTAAAAAGTCATCGAGTGTTATGGGCTTTTTCATACTGTCACCTTTGCTCCTATGAAGGTTGCGGCCTCTGCGGCAGCAGCCTCTCCCTCAGAGAAGGAGGATTCTATGTCTATAGGTCCTTTACAGGCTCCTGCTATGAATATACCAGGCTTGTTGGATATTATGTTGGAACCAGACTCATCGGAAGGTACAAGAAATTGGCTGTCTGGGTCTTGAGAAAGACCGAGTATCTTTGCCACTTTCTTGGTTCCTGGGGATGGCTCCATGCCAAGAACTAACACCACAAGGTCCATGGGAACTTCCGCAGGCCTTTGCACTATGGTGTCTTCGTGCTTGACTCTTAGCCTTCCGTCCGCTGGGCTGTAGGTGATTTCCGCTATCCTTCCACGTACATATCTTACGCCGTACTGTTCCTGAGGTGCCCAGTAGAAGGGGTATTCCCATGTGCCGTATGTCCTTACATCCATGTAGTAACAGAAAACGTCCACATCTGGATAATGTTCCCTTATCTCCATACCCTGAAGACCTGAAAGAGCACAGCCATACCTACAGCAGTGCACATTGGTAACACCCAGCTGTCTGTCCCTTGACCCTACGCAAAAGACGAAGGCAACCCTCTTGGGAAGCTGTCCGTTGGAAGGTCTGTAAAGCTTGCCCTCTTGGGAGAACATCCTCTCCAGTTCTAAGTTTGTTATAACATCTGGATACAGTCCATAACCGAGCTCTCCCTTTCTTCTTGGGTCAAAGTGCTCAAAACCCGTTGCCACTACTATGGCACCTACCTCATGCTTTTCACCGTTGGAAAGGGTTACCCTAAACTCTCCAGGCTCGCCCTCGCAAGCGGTGAGCTCAGTGTTTAGCAAAACTTTTACATTGGGGTTTTGTTCCACATCCTTTATGTACGGACCTATCACCTGGGAGGGTTTTAACTTTCTGGGAATCAGGGTGTGATAGTGGTTTTTAATGGGGTTCCCACCCAGCTGACTGTCCTTTTCCACAAGGATGGTGGATACACCAAGCTTTCCCAAGGTTCTGGCCGCCGCAAGACCTGCGGGACCACCTCCAACTACCAGAACACTCTTTGCCATGTTAAACCTCCTTAATTGTTCTTATGGGGGCTAAAGCCCCCAAGAAAGCTTATGATTTGAAAAGTGGCATGTTGGCAGTTGCGGAAGCCTTTGGCTTGCCGGTAGATGTCCTGCTGTAAGGCTCATAAAGGTCGTACTCCTTGAAGAATTCCATAAGCTCGTCGTATTTGCCGGCCTTTTCCAACTCTGCAATATACTTTACGGTATCTTCCCATTCCTTTCTAAGCTCTCTCCAGTTGGTTATACCCATTTTCTCCAGAAGTGGCTCGTAGTTGGAGCAGTTCCAGTAAAGCTGGATAACCTTAAAGGGATGAGCACCGCAGGCGAGGGCGGCAAACATTACATCGGACATAACCGCAACAGGGTGATACATACCGTGAGCTTTACCTATCCACTGATTCTTTTCAAAGGTGGTGGTGCAGCCCGTGTCGTGGGTAACTATAAGGTCAGCCTTTACCTCTTCCGCTATGACTTTAAGCTTCCTTTGTATGGCAAAGGACCTTGTGAATTCCCTCTCGGTCAGTATGTGCCTAAAACCAAAGCCACAGCAGTCGTACCATGTGGAGTAATCCACTACCTGAGCACCTAAGGCTTTGACCACAGCTGCAGAAGCTGCGGGTCTCTGACCGTTGTAAACCTCTGGGTCGTAAGGATAGTCATCCGCTATCATCTTGTATGTGTGGCAAGCGTTGTGTA
>JANWWY010000020.1 GCA_025057455.1 Aquificaceae bacterium | reverse complement strand
AGTTCTTCGTTATAATTCTTCCAATCTCTCTTCATGGGGTAATGTTATCTCACAAACTTAATATTAGACACAGCATAAACTAACCAGTTCTTTTCTATTTTAAAATCTCTTAGCCTTTACTCCTATCATTGGATGTATATCTCTCTCAAACTGAGTTAGTGGTTGGTGAGTTTCATGCCTGAAGGGTCAAGAATTAGGATGAAATCCCTCAAGCTTTCCCATGTATTTACTAAAGCCTTCCAAAGCTCGGTACGTTGACATACAGTCCCACGTCCTTTGCAAATGTAGGACAACACTAATGTCCTCTTGGCTCTTTGTACCTTGCGTTTGTGTTAAAGCCGACTCAGGTACCTACATGACTTACACAGCTTAATCGCCACAGATTTGCTTATTTGAATAATCTAACCATCCTGTAGTAGGTGTCCCTCTGGGCTGGCACAAAGCCAGCGGATTTTATAGCCTCCACCATGTCTTCAACCTTAGGTATGCTTACCTTATAGGTGGTAGAAGAGATGACGTTTTCTTCTATCATTACGCTACCGAGGTCGTTGGCACCAAAGTGTAAACCTACTACGCCTACTTGCATGGTCTGGGTTACATGAGAGCTTTGTATGTTTTTGAAGTTGTCAAGGTAAATCCTTGATAGGGCAAGCACCTTCAAGTAATAGGTGGATGGTGCTTCTTCTACATTATCCAATTCTGTGTTCCCCCTTTTGAAGGTCCAGGGTATAAAGGCTGTAAAACCTCCAGTCTCATCCTGTATTCTTCTTATTCTCTCTAGGTGTTCCACTATGTGGTGGAGTTTTTCCACATGACCAAACATCATGGTAGCGGTGGAGGTCATGCCTAACCTGTGGGCCGTTTTGTGGACGAGCTCCCACTCTTCCACAGTGCACTTACCAGGGCTAAGAAATCTACGCACTTCCTGAGAGAGTATTTCCGCACCACCCCCGGGCAAAGAATCAAGACCGGCATGCCTTAACCTTTTTAGGACTTCCTCCACGCTTAACTTTTCTATCTTCGCGAGGTATACTATCTCTGGTGCGGAGAAGGAGTGAACCTGGACTTGTGGAAAATGCTCTTTTATGGACATTATGAGGTCTTCGTAGTAGCTTAGTGGAAGGTTGGGATTTAATCCGCCCTGCATTAAAAGGGTTGTCCCTCCCCAGTCCACCAGCTCTTGAACCTTTCTTAAGATTTCTTCCTTTGGAAGCACGTAGCCTTCTGGAGAACCTACCTTCCTCTGAAAGGCGCAGAATTTGCAACCCGCTACGCATACGTTGGTGTAGTTTACGTTCCTGTCTATGACAAAGGTTACTATATTTTCTGGGTGTAATCTTTTTCTTACCTCGTTGGCAAGGTAGCCAAGGATAGATAGGTCTTCTTCAAACAGGCTTAGAGCTTCTTCTGGAGTTATTCTTTCGCCGAGGAGAACTTTATCGTATGTGGCTGTTTGTGTTGTCATGTAGAGAAATTTAGACTATGCTCCAAACTTGGCAAGCCTGAGAGAGTTGGCAAGCATAAAGTTTATGAGCTTCTCCGCTGGGAATATACCAAGCTCACCCTTTAGGCATTCTCTTTCTGTAAACCTTTCTGAAGTTCCACCAAGCACGTAGGGCGAGTGCAAAAGCACAGGAACGGGATGCCAAGAGTGACCTTTTAAAACCGATGGGGTAGAGTGGTCGCCCGTTATAACCAAAACATGGGGCTTTAGCTCCAAAATTTCAGGCAGATGCCTGTCAAACTCCTCTATTACCTTTATCTTGCCCTCAAATTTTCCATCTTCACCGTAAGAGTCTGTCTTTTTTATGTGCATAAAGAAAAAGTCGTATTCTTCCCAAACTCTTTTAAGAGCCATTATCTCATCTTGAATGGACTGTCCTGGAAAGTCCACAAGTTCCATGCCAACGAGGCTCGCCAAACCCTTGTACATAGGATATACCGCTATGGCACAAGCTCTTAAGCCAAACCTGCTTTCAAAACTTTCCATTTTAGGCTTCTGGGAAAAGCCCCGAAGTAGTACATAGTTAGCCTTTGGCTCGTCGGACAAAATCTCTTGTATGTTTCTCAGGAGCTTTCTTACCACGCTGGCAACTCTCTCAGAAGCTTCGTTTTCTCCCTCGGGCTCTATGGGTTCAAGACCTTCCTTTTGGGGGTCAGTGTCCTTTATCCTGTCGCTTCCCTCTGGCAACTCCTCTGGAAATCTTAGCACTATGGCTAATCTGTGTTCCATACCAGATGCAAAATGCACCTTTACGCCCTCTATTTCCTTTATAGCTTGGGAGAGTTTTGAGGTTATCTTCTGGTTTTCTTCGGTGGAAATCCTGCCCGCTCTTCTGTCCTTTATAATAGGTTTCCCTTCTATGTATTCTACAGTGGCGTAGTTTCCCCTTATGGCTATGTCTGTATCCTTTACTTCCAAACCAAGCCCTAAGGCTTCAAGTATGCCCCTACCTATCTGGTATTTTATGGGATTGTAGCCAAAAAGACCAAGATGACCAGGTCCGCTTCCGGGTGTTATTCCATAATCCACTGGTATGTGCATGCCTAGGGCAGACTTTTTTGCAAGAAGGTCAAGATTGGGCGTTTTTGCAAGCTCCAGCTCAGTTTTTCCATCCCTTACTGGCAGACCTCCTACACCATCAAGGACCAAAAGCACTATTTTGGTATTGTTTTTCTGAATTAGCCCATCAAGCATAAAAAGATTTTAGCATCTTATGGTCCTATCTGTCTTAGGAATGGTGGTATTTCTTCGCTCTTTAGCCATCCGCACTCCTCAAGCCCCTTTTCTATAGATTCCACGGACCTTCCCGTTTTTTTCATCAGGTACTCAACAAACTCTTCTCTCTTTCCTTTGAACTTTTCTATTTCCTCATAGGTTACTTCTGGAAACCTTGATACTATTCTGTCCTTTACCGTGTTCCACGCTGCCAAGTTAGAGTACAGTATAAACTCCTTGCCCCTCACCGTTTCCTTTACAGTTATAGCTTGCAAAAATTCAAACCTCTCGGGCTTTATCGTAAGAATAGCTTCAGCCATAAGGGGGTCAACCGTGTAGAAAATACCAAAAAGCTTACCCAATATCCTTCTGTGGGTTCTTATTATCTGGTCAAGAATTTCCTGAACCTCACTTTCTACCTTGTCGTATATAAGTTCCATGTAGTTTAGCTCTTCAAGTTCCAGTCCTCCGAGATATCTTATAAAGTTGGAAAGTTCATGGTAGCTTAATGCCGTTTCTTCTCCCACTTCCTCAATCCGCTTTTCCACTTCTCCATAGTCCAAAACCACATCTGTGTGTATGGGGGGTATTATGTGGTAGGTTTCAGATTCCCATCCTGCCTTTCTTAGCACCTGCTCTGCGGCATCTTCTGTAAGGTTGTACTTTTGCATCAAGAGTTTCTTCAGACCTTCCCTGTCTCTCTTATACTTGTCAAGCTCTTCATCGGGGATGTCCACTTCTACATATACCAGCTTTTCCTTTCCATCCTGTATGATGATGACGTTCTTTCTTCCCTTTATGTGCCTCTTTATAAACTTCCAGTCTTCTTCCGTCATTATGGGTTCAGGATGCCACTGTTTGGACATCTCTTCCTCAAGCTCAAGGTATGGCACCGTTTCATACCACGTAGCTTTGTTAAGCTTAGATTCTATAACCTCCTCACTCTCTCCAAGCTTTCTCCTTACGTAGTCTATAAATTCCTTCCTCTTGAACTTGAACTTTTCTATTTCATCAAGGTTTAGTTCTGGAAAGAGAATCTTTAACTTGTATTTTATAAAGTCCCAATTGCCGAAAAGGTTCTGGGGTTCTATAGCCTCGTAGCCATAAGGGTTTGCCTTCAAAAAGTCAAAGTAATAACCTATAAATTTTCTAACTCTTGGGTCTGTAAGGGCAAGGGTTTTGATAAAATCTGGGTCATAGAATTCTATGATGCTCAAAAGTCTTGCTATGTTTACCTTCTTTATGTTGTGCAAATGGCAAAATTCCACCGTATACTTTTTGGGCATGTTTTCCGCTCCGCAGTACTCATTAAGCACCTCCATTTCTGACCTAAGCAAGCTTCTAAAGAAAGAAAGTTTCTCCCTCTTGGATAGATTTTCTTTACCTAAGAGAATTTCTATCATGTTTCCCACCTCCTACTTTTAATTTTAAAACCTTCTAAGCTTGGAGCAATAAAAGTCTCTTATTGAAATACGAATGCTTTATTATAGAAATAAGGGGGATGTACATGGAGGAATTCGTAGCTCTTGACATTGAAACTTATTGCCCAGAGAATGAGCTTACCTTAGAAGAATACCAGTACTTAAAAAACAGGAAGGACTACAAGTCTGAAGACCACTTCCAAAGAGAGCTTTCTACAAATCCTTATGTGTCTGTAATGGTCTCCTTTGCTTTGTTTTTCCTAGGGGAAAACCGTGCAGAGGTTTATTACATAGGCGATGGCAAAGAAGAAAATCATGTAGAAGAAGAAGGCATCAGCGTAATCTACAGGTCCACACCCATGTCTTTTGGGCTTGTGCCAGCTGAAAGGACGCTTTTAAAAACCCTGTGGGAAAAGCTTGGTAATCTTAAAAGGCTTGTCACTTTTAATGGAAAGGGCTTTGACCTTGAGTTTATTAGAATGAGGAGCATTATTCACAATCTAAAGCCGCAAGCTTATTACCTTTACTTTCACTCTAAATCCGTTAATCATATAGACCTGATGGAGTTGCTTAGGGTTAACAGAGAGAGCTATTCCCTAAGCTTTATAGCTAAAAGGCTTGGTATAGAACTTAGCAAAGGCGGTATGGATGGGTCAAAGGTAAAGGAAGCTTTCCAGAAGGGTGAATACAGACGCGTAGCTAAATACAATGCAAGGGATGCAATAATCACTGGTATGGTCTTTCAGAGGGTAAAGGATTATCTTAAAGAGTTTCACATAATACGCGTGCTCGAGGAAATAGGTCTTACAGACGCTAAGAAGTTAATAGAGTTGGGGATAGAAAAGAATCTCCTAACTGTCCGTGATGCTTCTAACCTTATAGACATACTCAAAAATAGGAACGCAACCCCCAAACAAAAGGAACACATTAGCCATATTCTGAAAGACCATGAGCCAGAGCTTTTTGAAATAGCACTTGCATTTAGCTACGATACTATAATGAACATCGTAAACTCAACCCTTGAGGATGACCCCATAACTTAAGAACTTTAAGGTTTGCCCTTGCAGGGCTTTGGGTTATATTTTTACTTAAGGAAAAAAAGGAGGTCTTTTATGTCTTTACAGCCTTTAAAGCTGAGAAATAAAGTGGTACCAATTCCCATAATACAAGGGGGTATGGGCGTAGGTATATCGTGGGAAAGGCTTGCGGGTGCAGTAGCAAAGGAGGGTGCGGTGGGCGTGGTCTCCGCAGTAGGTACGGGCTACAGGTTCCCCGAGCTGGTAAAAAGGGACAAATTTGGAAGACCTATAGGTTCTATAAATTCACACAGCAAGGAAGCCCTCACAAAAATAATTCAAGAAGCCAAAAGACTCTCTGAAGGCAACGGTGCCATAGGTGTTAACATTCTCTGTGCTATAACTGACTATGGTAGAGTAGCGGCCGATGCGGTAGAGGCTGGTGCGGACGCCATAATATCCGGTGCAGGATTGCCGCTAAGGCTTCCAGAATACGTTGGTGATGCGGATGTAGCTCTTATTCCCATTGTTTCTTCCGCAAGGGCTCTAAACCTGATATGCAGGACTTGGGAGAAAAAGTATAAAAGGCTTCCTGATGCTGTGGTGCTTGAGGGTCCAAAGTCTGGAGGTCACCAGGGCTTTAAGTACGAAGAGTGCTTCATGCCAGAATACCAGCTGGAAAATCTTTTCCCTTCAGTCCTTGAAGAAGCCAAAAGGTGGGGCGATATCCCCGTAATAGTTGCTGGTGGTGTATGGAGTTACAAGGACATAGTCTACTACATGCAGAGGGGTGCAAGTGGGGTTCAGATGGCTACGCGTTTCGTAGCCACCCATGAGTGCGATGCACCGCTAATATATAAGGAAACAATCCTGAACGCAGAAGAAGAAGACATAATTCTCTTCAAGTCGCCAGTGGGTTATCCTTTGAGGGTAATAAGGACACCTTTTATAGAAAGGCTTCTGGCGGGATACAATGGGTGGAATGGATGCGTATCCCACTGCATAACTCCCTGCAACAAGGGGGAAGAAGCCAGAAAGGTGGGTTTTTGTATAGCTGACAGGCTCGGGTCCGCATGGTTGGGCAACTACGAGGAAGGTATATTCATAAGTGGTGCCAACGGACACCTTCTGAAAAAGCAGGGTATAATAAGCGTAAAGGAACTTATTGAAATTCTAACGGGCAAGAGACCAGACCCAACCCTTGAAGAAGTTTATGCTGTAAAATAAACATCAGAGGAGGGGTCGCATGTTTAGAGCTCTCTGGACATCAGCATCGGGCATGACAGCCCAGCAGACAAACTTAGACGTAATATCTCACAACATGGCAAATGTAAACACTGTAGGCTTTAAGAAGATGAGGGCAACCTTTCAGGACCTTGTATACCAAACCATAAGAGACCCTGGTGCGCCCACATCCCCTGCCACCCGCAACCCTTCAGGCTTCCAAATAGGTTTGGGTACATACGTGTCGGACACCTACGGGATATTTACACAGGGGAACATATTCCAAACTGGCAATCAATTGGACATTGCCATACAGGGTGATGGCTTCTTTAAAGTTGTTTTGCCTGACGGCACCATAGCCTTTACAAGAAATGGACAATTTAGGCTCGATGCGGATGGAAGGATAGTAAACCCAGATGGTTATCCCATTGACCCAGAAATAACCGTACCACCTGACGCTATAAGTGTGGGAGTGGGGCCTGATGGAACTGTGACTGTACTTAGACAGGGCGCTGCCACAGTGGAAGAAGTGGGAAGGTTTGAGCTTGCCAAGTTCGTGAACCCCGCTGGACTAAGTAGAATAGGCAACAATTTGTTTATCCAAACAGATGCTTCTGGTGAACCTGTAGTAGACAACCCAGGAAATCAAGGTATAGGCACACTCTTGCAGGGTTACCTTGAGGCTTCCAATGTAAACATAGTGGAAGAGATGGTAAGCCTCATTATAGCTCAAAGAGCCTTTGAATTTAACACAAAGGGTATAACCGCTGCCGATGAAATGCTTGGACAAACCGCTAACCTGAGGAGGTAGACTATAATTAATACATGGCTGAAGAAGTAAGGGAGGAGAAAAAAGGCAGTTCTAAAAAGTTTATACTTTTGATAATTCCATTATTATTGGCGGCCATTGGTGGAGGTGGATACTTTTTTCTTTTTTCAAAGAAAGGTAAAAAGGAAGAAACAGCCCCCGCACCTTCCCAGGTGGGTGTAATGATGGACCTGGGTGCCTTTACCGTAAATCTGGCTGATAGGGATGTGGACGCCTACGCCAGAGTATCCGTCACCATAGAACTTTCCAACGAAAAGGTCAGAGCGGAGGTGGAAAAGAGATTGCCTATTATAAAGGATGCCATAATAGATGTGATAAGCAGCAAAACATCCTCTTTCGTCAAGACCCCGGAAGGCAGAGAAAGCCTAAGGCTTGAGCTCATAAAGAGGATAAATACTATTCTTTTTGAAGGTGGTGTGAGGAACATATACTTTACTGAGTTTGTGGTGCAAACCACATGACAGATTTTTTTCTTAACCTTTTACGCGCTCTTATAGCCCTTGGCATAGTAATAGTATTAATTCTTATCGTACTTCCCTATGCGCTTCCCCTTTTTCAAAGACTCAGATGGATTAGGGAAGATAAGGGCTCTGAAGTAAAACTAAAGAGGATAATACCACTCGGGCGGAATATTATGTTGATTGAGCTGGAGATAAAGGGAAAGCTCTTTGTTGTCGCCGTCAGCGAAGGCGCAGTGGAGGTAATATACAAGGATGAAGCTGATAGTAATTAGTCTTTTGTTTTTCGGATTTTCTTCTGCTCAGCAAATTATACCCAACATAGAGCTAAAAATTGGAACGGGAGAGCTTGATACCTCCATAAGGCTTTTGATACTTCTTACCATTCTTTCTCTTGCACCATCAATTCTCATAATGACCACATCCTTTATAAGGATTGTGATAGTTTTATCATTGCTTAGACAGGCTTTGGGTGTTCCAACGGTTCCACCTAATCAGGTTATAGTCTCCCTTGCCCTTTTTCTTACCTTTTTCATCATGAAGCCTGTTTTTGACAAAATAAATCAGGAGGCATTTCAGCCACTTCTGAAAAACCAAATAACAGACAAGGTTTTTTTTGAGAAAACTTCCGCCATAGTCAAGGATTTTATGCTTAAAAACACAAGAAAGGAGAGCCTGAAAGTGTTCTTGGATATGGCAAACCTACCAAAAGAGCAAAAGGAGAATATAAAAAGCCCTCAGGATGTTCCCCTTAGCGTAGTAATACCAGCTTTCATGGTTAGCGAAATAACTACCGCATTTCAAATAGTTTTTCTTCTGTATCTTCCTTTTTTGATAATAGACTTAGTGGTTGCCTCAATACTCATATCCATGGGTATTTTAATGATACCACCACAGATTATATCCCTTCCCTTTAAGATAATGCTCTTTGTGCTTGCCAATGGTTGGGAGCTTGTGGTATTATCCCTTGTAAGGAGCTATCAATGAGCCCAGATATGGTTATATCCTTCGGTCAGAAGGCTCTTGAAATGGCTCTCATGCTTTCCGCACCTGTTCTTATCGCCACCTTTCTCGTGGGACTTATAATAAGCATCCTCCAATCCGCTACGCAAATACAGGAGATGACTCTAAGCTACATACCAAAGATAATAGCCGCCTACGTAACAGTTCTCCTGCTTGGTGCCTGGATGCTTAACAAACTTTTGGATTACACCAAGGAGCTTATCATCAACATACCCAACTGGCTAAGATGAGCCTTGGTATAAATGAGCTTCTTACCCTTTTCCTTGTCTACGTGAGGATAATAAGTTTTCTCCTTTTGGTGCCAATTTTTGGAAGGGAATTTATACCAAACACCTTTAAGGTATTTCTTGCCACAGCTATGGGTTTTTCCCTTTTTCTTTATACGGATATAAAGCCTGTAGAGTTCCCCACTACAGCTCACTTCTTATCGGCTGTCTTAAGGGAATTCCTCTTTGGGTTTACCGCAGGCTTTATGCTAAGACTCTTGTTTGATGCTATGCAGATGGCTGGTGAGTTTATAAGCGTGAACATGGGGCTCGGACTGGCAACCGTCCTTAACCCACAGCAACCACAGACTACAGTGATGGCTTTCTTTTTGTCCCTAACCGCCACGCTGATTTTCCTATCTGTAGGTGGTGCGGAAATTACATTGCTGGCACTCGGAAGAAGTCTGGAGAAGGTCCCACCCGGTGCTTTTAATCTGTATGAAATAAATCCAGAGCTTTTTTTAAGCTTCTTTTATGAAAGCTTTCTGCTTGCCTTCAAGATTTCTTTACCCTTAGTGGTGATTATGCTTGTTTTTAACCTGATTCTCTCTCTTATAAACAGATTTATACCTCAGATAAACGTGTTTATAGTTGGTCTGCCAATACAGGTTTTTATAGGTTTTGTGGTGCTTATTCTCTCTTTTCCAATAATTCTATCGGCCTTTTCCTCCCACACAAGGGAATATATAATTAAGTTTGTTGCACTGTTGGGAGGGTAATAAAAATGGCTCAGGAAAACAGGACAGAAAAAGCTACGCCGTATAGGCGTAAGAAGTTAAGAGAGGAGGGAAATGTAGCCAAGAGCCCAGAGCTTGCCTCTTCTTTATTGGTTTTTGTTTCATCGTTGATTCTATTCTTTAACGGTGGCTATCTTTTCTATGAAATCGTAAAATTCATGCATGTGTTGGCAGAAAATCCCCACTTTAACCTCTCCTCCGCATTGAGTTATGTAGGCGAACAATTGCCACGCATGTTACTACCCTTCTTTATAGTTGCCCTTTTGACAGTAGTCCTGACCCATATAGGACAGTTTGGTTTTATCTTCACCTTAAAACCCATGCAGTTTAAGTGGGAAAGGCTAAACCCTTTCGAGGGTATAAAGAGAATCCTATCACTCACTACAGCCTTTGAGCTAACGAAAAACTCCCTGAAGATTTTTCTCTTTATGGTAATATCCTATTTTCTTATAAAGGGAGATGTAGAGTATCTCCTTAAATCTCCTTTGGAGGATACATCAAGCTTTGTTCTTTTTCTCTTTAAGCTTCTTTTCAAGTTAGTTCTTAGCCTTAGCGTTATAGCTATATTTATATCCTTGTTAGATTACGGTTACAAAAGGTGGGACTATGAGAGAAGGATAAGGATGACCAAAGAAGAGGTAAAGGAGGAATACAAACAGCATGAGGGAGACCCCCGTATAAAGGGGGCTATAAGAAGGCGCATGAGACAGCTTGCGAAGGGAAGAATGATGAAGGAAGTACCAAAGGCGAGCGTAGTGATAACCAATCCAACTCACATAGCCATAGCCCTAAGGTATGACCCAACTGTGGGCGACAAGGCACCCATGGTGCTGGCAAAGGGTAAGGGAGCTGTAGCGGAAAAAATAATTCAAATAGCTTATGAAAACAATGTTCCTATAATAAGAAAGGAGGAGCTGGCAAGGGCTATGTATCCCCTGGTGGAAGTAGGTGAGGAAATTCCACCCAAGTTTTACAGGGCTGTTGCAGAAATCATAGCCTTCATCATGTTTAGGAAAAGGCAAGTGGTAGCATGAAGGAAATTGGTAAACTGCTTATCTTCATGGGCTTTTTTCTCCTTTTAATAGGTATATTGCTTACCTTGCTTGAAAGGCTTCCCTTTGGACTTGGAAGGCTTCCTGGTGACATAGTCATAAAGAAGGATGGCTTTACCTTTTATTTTCCCTTAGCCACATCCATAGTATTGAGCATAATCTTGTCCATAGTCCTTACTCTTGTGTTCATTTTGCTTAAAAGGTAAAGCGTTTTATAATTGTAGTGTGGGGGAGAAGCTAAAGAGCTTTGAGAAACTCTTCTGGAAAAAGGCTTCCGAGAGAATTGAGAAAGGGGAAAAGTTTTTAGGGGTGTTTTCAAGGAAGTTTATAAAAGATTTAGAGCACTTAATAGGTACGGACCTTGGTAGTAAGGCAGGAAAAGGGGGAATAGGAAGGAGGAGAAGACCTTTTATAGCCAGATACGAACACAAGGAGTGCAGGTACTTTACAGCATTTCTCACGACCAAACCCTATTCAAGGATTTTCGTAAACCTTGACCCATGCGGTAAGAAAGAAAGGGGTTTATGTACCGGACTTGAAAGCAATTGCTTTGTTCTAAAGGACAGAAAAAGAGGACAAGCCCTGCTTTATGGCATTCCTAAGGAGAGATTTGAGGAGTTTGAATTTGAACTGTGCGGATTTTGCCATAATATGGATGTGCTCGAGAGACTAAAATTAGAGGTTATAGACTGATGGATTATAGAGATATTCTGAATGGCTTTATTCAGGGCGGTAGAAAAGAGGAGATTTACGTAAGAAAATTGTTAAAAGGTTTAATAAATCCTTCCATGGAAAAAATCCTTAGAAAAAGAATTGGTGACGATTATGAAGATGAGATAATATCAGAATTAAGATACAGAATCATAAAGAATAGGGATTATTGGAGTTCTCTGGAATTTATCAACCTAAAGTACTTTAAGTCCATAATAAGAAATATGTTGATTGATATTATAAACGGAGTAAAGGTTAACGTGCTGAGCCTTCAGGAATATGTCTTTAAAGAGGATGATGCCAGACCTCTAACTTATGAAGACATAATACAGGAAGATAGGGATGCTTTTGCGCAGACAGAGGGGAACCTATTGTATAAAGTAATGTTGGAGTCCTTAAAGGAAGAAGAGCTTTTGGTCCTGTGTTACTACTTTGATAAGTTTTTATACGGCAGGGAAGCAAAGCTCTCTGGCGTGTCAAAGGATGCACTCTACAAGCGTTGGGAAAGGCTCAAAAAAGGTAAACTAAGGCATATACTACAGGATGTAAGCCCAGAGGAGATGAGAGCCTTTGTGGAAAAGTTTCTGTCAGAAATATGCGGAAAAAGAGGTTATATAAGCAACACAGAAGCTGAACTATGAGTATAAGGATAGAATTGCTAAAGGCATACGAAGTTTCCATCAAAGAAGGCACGCACGTACCCGCAAGGGTACAGGAGAGCACACCGCCCCAAGTGGGTCAGATAAGAGAGGTTTGGAGCGTGCCAGTAGAGAGGTTTGTAATAGTAGAGGAAGCGGGAGAAGGACTGTACTTTACCGTGCCACTCACTTCTTATCTTCAACTGCTACCGCCAAATGCTCCTCTTTATGAACTTTCATCTGCAGGCTTGAGGCTTGGTGCTTTACCCCTTTGGGACTACTTGCGTGCGGAGTTCATAGAAAAGTACACAAACCCCATAGGTAGAATTTCCCCACAAGAGCTTGAAAGAATAAGAAAGTACGTAAACAGCACCGACAGGTCTTGTCTTGACTATGTGGTGAGAAGGTTTATAAGGCTTAACTCAAAAAGGTGGGCAAGATGGACCATGTATTCCCTTATTTCCCATGCGGATATGGCTGAGGAGCAAAGCGTTACAATAATAGAATTGACTCAGGATATACAAAGTAAACTATCCACCTACAAAACTCACGCCCTTGCGGCGGAGAACAGGTACTTCAAAGGGAAAAACTTCTTTGGGGTGCGGACGGAAGAGGGGCTTAGACTGTATTTACCTTCTGAGCTCATAGGTAGGAAAGTAAGAATAGCGGTAGGTGATGCGGTTCTATTTGAAGGTGAGCTTCAGGATACCAGGATAGAATTTGTGGGTGACTTCCAAAGCATAAACCTAGAGGAGGTTTTGAGGGTTGTGGAGCTTTAGCACTTTCTTAGAAGAAGACCTTATAAACTTTTTGGAAAGAGGGCTTCTGGATGAAGAGCTCGGACAGGTTATAAAACAATTCGAATACTTGACCCCTTCCGTTCAGCTCTCTCTTGTGAGGCATCTTCGTTCCGTAAGGTATGAACCAGAAAAACTTTCAAAGGAGCTGGGAATAAGGAAAAGCACGGCGGAGGCTATCCTTTACAATCCCATGGTTGAGTTTGAATTTCCTGCGGTCAGCGTCTCCGATGGAAAACTGATAAAGGCGGTAGCCATTCTGGATACACCAGAAAGCTTTTGCAACGTAGGGGAATTAAGAAGATATCTAAAGCCTGTAGAAGAGTATCTCAGGAATAAAGGGCGTATATCAAAGCATCTCGGTGTTATTTTTGGCCATGAAATTACGGGAAACAGCTTTCAACTTGCTTTGACCCTTTCAATTTTGATGGAGAAGCTTCCTGAGGGTCTTTGTTGGAGTGGCGGAGTAAGGAAAAACGGAAAAATAACAAGAGTAGATTCTATGGTTAAAAAGGCTCAGGTGTGTCGGAAGTTCAATAAAAGGCTGGCAGACCCATTTCATTTGGACAGCGTAGACCAGCTTCACGATTGGCTAAATAAAAGCTTCATAGATGTACCCATATTCATAAGCAAGAGCAAAAACAGCGTAGAGGAATTTTTTAAAGACAGGAATACTTTACTAAACCTTCAACATATACACGGCATAGATGTGCAGAGGCTACTAATATACACAGATAAATTAGAGGGAGAAGGTTGGAAAAGAAAAATGGAAGAGTTTGCCAACCTATTAAAAGAGCTTGACTACTACCTCCAAAGAAAAGTAAGGGCACACATTGCAGTAAACGGTCCAGCAAGCCTCGCCTTTGCCACAGGTATACTCTACGGTCATACGAGACCTTCCGCAATATACCACTACAACCAAGGAGAAAAACGCTATTTCCCCATAGAACTCCAAAACACCAGGGAGGTTAAAGAGCACGTAAGGGAATACAGGTTTGTACGTGCGAAGTTCACAGACAGGGGAGGGAAAGACTTAGCAGTAGTCCTATTCTTTGCCCATCATACGCCTGAGGCTGATGTCTTGTCCTTCTTAGAAAGGGAAGGCATAAATGCGGACATACTCCTGCTTACCACAGAAGAAGGAAGAGGGAACATAAACCCAGAGAACTTCAAAACTATAGCCCGTGAATCTGCCAGCATGATACAAGAGACAAAAGGCAAAAAAAGCTACGAAAACTTCCACTTTTTCTTTTCATGTCCTGTAGCAGTAGCATACCTGCTCGGTGTTGCCTACGGACACTACGATAGTGGTTATATATACAATAGGGATGAAGGATACACAAGGGTGCTCTCTCTCGGCTTTATAAGAGAGCTAATCGAAAGCTTAAAACAAAACCATTTAAGCGAGCTATAACATACCAAGATGCGGTGAGGAGAGCAGGCAAAAAACCTGCTCAGAGGGCATCTAGACCTATTATTGACAATGCACTACCCTCTGAGAAGGATGGTAGAAAACTTACCAAGGTAATTACATTCCTTGATTCAAAAAACATAACGCTGGTGTCTTAACACTCTTTGCTTTGCAACGCTGATTTATAAGTTAATCTTCTCCTTAATTGGTACATGTATTATAATTAATACTTTGTAAGGCGGCGTAGCTCAGCTGGTTAGAGCGGAGATCTCATAAGTCTCAGGTCGGAGGTTCGAGTCCTCCCGCCGCCACTATTCCATTGAGACCCTTTTTTGAATTTGGTAAAGTCTGATAATATCCTCTACTGTGTTGGCATCCTCCGGGTTTTTATCCTCTCTTATAAAGCTTACTGCCCTCGGAAAGCGTAGAGCGTAGCCTGGCTCCTCTATAGTTCTTCCTGCGGTATGCAGTGGTGAGCGCGTAATTTCATCGGCGTTTACCGTTATAACGTACCTTGGTTCTACCCATACGTCCACATCCAAGATACTGTCAACCCTTGGATGCTTGTGGCTTAACTTTACCCTTTCTAAAAGGTCTTTAAGAGTTCTCCATTCTTCTTCTGTGAACCCCGAACCTACCTTAGATACTGTCTTAAAAGTATCCGTAGAAGGTTCGTATACCGCTACCAATAGCCCCCCTATTCCCAACTTTGCCCTTGCCCCTCTTCCGTAGTAATAGCCCACTATTACTACATCTATGGTGTCCGCAAGTGCACCTCTGTAGCTTCTTTTAAGCTTTATCCAGTTGAAGTTTCTTGAGCCAGCTGTATAGGGAGCATCAAGCCTCTTTGCCATTATTCCCTCAAGACCTCTGGTTACGGCTTCCTCAAAAAAGGCTTCTATTTCCTTTGGGCTGTCTGTTATAATTATTTCAGAAGCTCTTAAAGTGTTGGTGTTTGAGAGAATCTCTTCTAAAGCTTTGCGTCTTTCTTGGAAGGGCTTTACCGTGTAATCTTCCTCCTCAAGAAACAGAAGGTCAAAGCAGAAGAGTTTTAGAGGGTATTCTTTTGAGTATTCTTCTATGCCGTACTTTCTTTTCCGCTGTATGGTGACTTGGAAAGGATAAAACTCGCCAGTTTCTTCGTTTATGGCTATTGCCTCCCCTTCAAGGATAACTCTTTGAGCCCTTATGTCTTGAAGAACTCCTTTTATGATGTCTGGAAACATGTTGGTCATCCTCTCAAGGTTTCTTGAGAATATTTCCACCTTTTGACCATCCTTGTGGACTTGTAGTCTAAAGCCGTCGTATTTAGCTTCTACCGCACACCTTCCAAGCCTCTTTATTATTTCCTCCGCACTGGCTACCCTCTCCGCCAATGCCATTCGGATTGGATATCCCAACTGCACCCTAAACTCTTCAAGGGCTTTTATGCCACCTTCCTTTAGCCTTTTTGCCACTAAACCCAAATCTGAGCAGAGGTTGTAGGCTCTTTCTATAAGGGATTTAAGGTCTTTACCGCCAGAGGCTACAGCTAAAGCGTCTATTATGGTTGCGTCCCCAACACCCAACCTGAGCCTTCCAAGGACAATTCTTACCGCATACCGAGCTTCCAAGCTGGAAAGACCCTTGAGCAGGCTTATGAGTTTCATAACCTTGTCCAGCGTTCCCTTCGTCTGGGCTATTTGGAGAAGTTCTGTGTAGACTTGTTGGAGGCTTAGTTTTCTCCCTTCCCACTTTATGAGTTCTTGAGCGGTATCTCCCAAATCTCCTTTTTGTTTGTACAAGGCTTCTACCTGCTTAACCTTCACGCCACAGGCTTTGGAAAGAGCCTCCATTATAAGCTTTTCGGAAACTCCAAACTCCACACCTCGAAAGGCTGGAAGTATTTCACCAAGGGTTAGGTAAACAGCCTTATCTACCTCTTCAACTCCTAAATTTTTAAAAAGGCTCGCCAGTATGTCAGCCATATCCAGCCTGCTGGTGGTCTCCTCAAGCCTCTGGAAGTATTGAGCAAGTTCTAAGAAAAGCATGGGAAAAATTTTACCCTTTTAACTTTAGCATTCCTTCAAGGTCCTTAATAAACTGAAAGGCACTCCTTCCAGAAAAGCCGTTGTTTATAGCCCACTGCAAGGCAAGACTTTCAAGTTCTTTTTTGTCTATGTTTAAACCTCTTCTTAGGGCAAGACTTTCAACTATTGAGAGGTATTGCTCCTTTCCAAAGGCAAAAAAGCCAAGCCTTATGCCAAAGCGTTCTACCAAAGAAACTCTTTCCCTGTGGCTCTCTTCTGGAAACTTTTCATCCCTTTGCACTTCTGGCATAAGATGCCTGCGGTTTGAAGTGGCGTATATGACTAGATTCTGCGGTCTTTCTTCAACGTCCCCATCCATCATAGACTTTAAAACTCTCACGTTTTCGTCCTCGGGTTCAAAGGACAGGTCGTCAAAAAACAGGATAAATTTTTCTTCTCTTTCCCTAAGTGCGTCGTACAGCTCTGAAAGGTGCATTATGTCCATTTTGTAAACTTGCACTATTCTTAGTCCTTCCTTTGCAAAAAGACCGAGCATGGACTTGACCAAGGAAGATTTTCCTGTGCCACGCTCTCCCCACAGTAGCACATCGTTGGCTGGTAAGCCCTTTATTAGCTGAAGGGTGTTTCTTTTTAAAGTTTCTTTTTGATAGTCTATGTGTAGTAGACTGTCAAAGTCCGGTATGTGCGGGTGCTTTACTGGCTGAAGCCTTCCCTCTTTAAAACGAAAGGCTACGTAACTTTCAAACATGGCTCATCCCCACCTTAGTTTTTCTCTCAGTATGCTAAAAAAGCTCCTCTTTGGATTGGCATACATAAGACAGTAGTTTTCTGATTTCCTTACTATGACAGTATCGCCCTTTTTTAGGCTCATCCCCTCCTGTCCGTCAAGGGTTAGGTAAGCCATATGGTCTGGGGACAGGTTGGTAAGCTTTATTTCAAAGTGGGCAGGTAGCAAAAGAGGTCTGTTGGAAAGGGTATGGGGACATATGGGAACAAAGAGAAGGGCTTCGGACAGTGGATATATGATAGGACCACCTGCGGATAGAGCGTAGGCGGTAGAGCCAGTAGGTGAAGAAACTATTGCACCATCCCCATAGACTCTTAGAACCATTTCCTCTTGGACGCTTATCTCTATCTCTACCATCCTTGCCAAGCTCTCCTTTGAAACTACCACATCGTTTAAGTAATCACCCATGTAGCTCTCTGAATCACCCCTCCTTAGGTATGCGGAAAGCATCATCCTTTTCTGAGGCTTCAGAGAACCATCAAGCACATGCCTTATAACCTCCTCCATCTCGTGCCTTTCTACTTCCGTTAAAAAGCCAAACCTTCCCTCGTTTACGCCCAGTATGGGTATGCTATGCTTGGCTACGAGCCTTGCACCAGCTAAAAAGGTTCCATCTCCGCCCACGACTATGAGCAGTTTCACGCCCTCTAGGCTTGGTTTTTCCTCGCATTCCCGTCTGTTTACAAAGAGCTCTACCTCTGCGCCTATTTGTTTTAGAAACTCTTTTACTTTGTCTGCGGTTTCCTTTGCACTTTGCGTGTCCTTTACAAACAGAAGAATTTTCATAAGAGCCTATCAATCACTTCGCAGATTACATGCCCAAGGGTTATGTGGCATTCCTGTATTCTTGCGGTGTCGTAAGATGGCACCACAAAGCTGTAGTGGGCTATATCCACTACTTTGCCCCCATTCCTACCAGTAAAGGCTACGGTAGTGGCACCAAGGTCGTGAGCCTTCATAAGCCCCTTTATTACGTTCAGAGACTCTCCCGATGTGGTTATGCCTATGGCTATGTCGCCCGGCGTGCAAAGGGCCTGGATTTGCCTTTCAAAGATGCTTTCAAAGCCATAGTCGTTGCCCACTGCGGTTAATATGGATGTGTCCGTTGTAAGTGCTATGGCTGGCAAAGGTTTTCTTTCTTTTTTGAACCTACCCACTATCTCCGCAGCTATGTGCTGTGCGTCCGCTGCACTTCCACCGTTTCCAAAGAGAAGAACCTTGTTGCCATCCTTTAAAGCCTTGGCTATAATCTGTGCGACTTCAAGAATTCTCTCCGCATAGAGCTCTACAAAGGCTAACTTAAGCTCTGCGCTTTCTCTAAAGGAGTTTATTACTAGCTCAATCATTCTTTTTTCTGAGGTCTCCCACCGTTAACCTGTTCATAAGTTTGAAGAATTCTATGAGTTTTTGCTTGTGGTATTCTTCCTGATTTTCTATGAATTTAAACAGCCTTTTTATGTCGGGGTCCTGTATCATTTCCGTTTCTTTTCCGTACTCACCCCCAGTTTCCTGTTCGTAGACTATTTCCGCCTTTACCTGCTCCTGCAAGCTTAGCAGAGGCTTGGGCGTATAGTCCACCCTACTTATGTCAGGCATACCACCTACTTCCCCTATCTTCTCCCCAAGCTTACCCATATGCACCATACTCTCTATAGCTAAGTCAAGCATTATATCCTTATAGTCGCAGTTTTTTGAGTGGAAAAACTGATAGAGATAGTTGATTATGGTTTGGTATTCTTCTCTTAGGAACTTGTTTAGTACTTCTATGGTTTTTGAGTCCTGTTTTTGCTCCTCCACTGGTACGCATATGAGCCCTTCTTTTGCCTTTTCCATAAGCTCCGAAAACTCTATTTTGTGGTCCTGCTCGTCCTTTATGACTCTTTCGAGAAGCCTTTTTACGGAATCGTCCTTAACAATTTCCAACTGCTCACTGTATATCCTTATGGCTTCTTCCTCTGCCCAAATGTCCTTAGCCAGCATGTCAGCCCAATCTGGACCACCTATCATTATCATGTCTTCAAGTCTATCCAGGACTACCTGCCCACCTAACTGGACCACTTTTTGAGCAAACCATTTGAGATGCCTCATTTCCTGACGGGCTATCTCCTCTATTTCAGAGGTTATGTTGCCATCTGTGATGAGGAAGATATGATACAGGTACTGAACTATGGCGGAATGCTCAAGGGCAACGTCGTAAAGTAGCATTTTTATGGTTTCTCTTTTATCCATGACATTCACCTCAAGCCTATTTTATACACTTTACTAATATATTCGCTAACCATCCTATGGGTGTTGAAGTATGGTGCTATTGTGGCTATGCTGTTTTTCATGAGCTTCACCCATTCATCCCTATGCTTGTAGTAGGTGGGGATGATTATGTAAGCCAGTTTTCCATACATGTCCTCTAAGTCCTCTTCATCCTTTGATTCCGACATGTCCAACCATCCCGGCTTTGGTCCTATGCCCCAACCGTTGACGCCTTCAATCCCACCTTCAAGCCACCAACCATCCCATGTGGAGAAGTTGAGCACTCCGTTCATGCCAGCCTTCATACCGCTTGTTCCGCAGGCTTCCAGAGGTCTCCTTGGGTTGTTGAGCCAAACATCACAACCAGCAACGAGGAGCTTTGCCATGTCTATGCCGTAATTCTCCAAGAAGGCAACCTTTACCGCCTTTGTCCTCTCCTTTATGGACTTCATTCTTTCAAAGATGTTTTTTATCATCTCCTTGCCTGCGTTATCTCTCGGGTGAGCCTTGCCAGCGAAGACTATCTGAATTTCTCCCTGCCTTTCCGCTATGTGTATGAGTCTGTCTATGTCTCTAAGTATTAGGTCATTCCTCTTGTAGGGAGTTACTCTTCTTGCGACGCCTATTGTAAGAACATCGTCGGAGAAGCTGGCATCGGTCATCTTGTTGACCATGTTTACAAGCTCACTCTTTATTCTGTTATGCTTAATAAGGAGCAGTTCCGATGGAACCTCGTAGACCCTCTGCAGGAGTGTAGGGTTATCATCCCATCCGGGTATATACTCGTTGAAAACTTCCTTTAATTCCTCGTGTATCCACCTTTTGTGGTAGACTCCGTTGGTAACGTATTCTATGCCTTCCGCTAATTCTGGAAATATACCCTGTGTTACGTACATGTGCCTTTGGGAGACTGCGTTCACCTTCCCAGAGTATTTTGAGGCTAAAATAGAGAGATTTACATGGTCATTATCTGTCTCCCTATTCCAGTCCATATGTGTGTAGGTTTTTAACTCTTCTTTTACCATTTGCAGAGGAAACTTGTCATGCCCTGCGGGCACGGGTGTGTGGGTGGTAAAGACGCACCTTTTCCTTACCTCTTCCATGCTTCCCAGTTCCTTCAATAGCTCTACCACTAGGAAGGCGGAGTGGCTCTCGTTCATGTGGTAAACGTGTATAGAGTATCCGAGGGCTTTTAGAATCCTGTAGCCTCCTATTCCCAGCAGTATCTCCTGTCTTAGTCTGTAAAGCCCGTCGTCAAAGTACAGCTTGCTGTTGAGCTTTCTTATCTCAGGGTCATTACCTTCTATATCCGCATCTAAAAACAGCACTCTCACATCTCCCTTGGACCTAACCCAGTATTCCCAGCATGCAACCTTTTGTTTTTTATCCCCAAAGTAGACCTCTACTTCCACATCAAGCCTTTTTAGGTATCTCTTATAATCCCAGAGAGCGTCAAAGTCCAACTGCATGCCGTGAGGGGTTATCTTTTGTAAGTTGTAGCCCCTTTTGTAAAGAAGGGTTACGCATACTGCCGGAATGTCCATGTCCGCATAGGAGTAAAGGGTATCCCCTGCTAAAGTTCCCAGCCCGCCGCTGTAAAGGGGCATGTTATCCTCTAAACCGAGTTCCATCACAAAGTAGGCTATCATGGCATGCTATATTTTATAGCATTGTGAGATTGTTGGAAACAGACATAACGTGTAGGCTCGATAGCCTTCCTTGGACTGGCTTTCATACACGCTTTGTGTTTGCCTTAGGCATTACTTGGGTTTTGGATGCCTTTGAGGTGGTCATAGTAAGTGCGGTCCTTAAGCCTATGGCGAGGAGTTTAGACTTTTCCCCCCAGCAAAGTTCCATGATGGTGAGCGGTTTTCTCTTGGGTGCCATAATTGGCTCCCTTATTTTTGGTTATTTGGCGGACAAATATGGGAGGAAAAAGCTCTTCTTACTTACTCTTCTTCTCTATGCGGGTGGGACATTTCTGACTGGCTTTGCCACAAACTTTGAAACCGCACTGCTCTTTAGGATACTGGCGGGTGCTGGGCTCGGTGGGGAATTTGCAGCCATACAGTCCGCAATAGACGAGTTTGTTCCCTCTCGCCACAGAGGTAAGGTAGATGGCACTATAACTGCTCTTTGGAACCTTGGTAGCCTTATGGCTTCCCTTAGTGCCATAGGACTTTTAAAGATAACCGATGAGAGCATCGCATGGCGAGTGGCTTATCTCATGGGTGGGCTTTTGGCTTTGTTGGTGGTTTTCGTAAGGCTTTACGTGCCAGAGTCTCCAAGATGGCTTCTTTCAAAGGGAAGATTAGAAGAAGCGGAAAGGATTGTCCAAAGGTTAGAGGAGGAGGCGGGTGGAAGAAAGAGCCAAGAGAAGTGTGAAATTCCCGTTTTTGAAGGAAATCTTTTGGATGCCACAGGTATAATCCTTTCCAAGTATCGTTGGCGATTTCTCTTTAGTGCTTGCATGAGCTTTACCATACTGACCACCTACTACGGCATGATAACCCTCCTGCCTGTTATAATGTCCGAGGTATACAACCTTGGCACTGAGGAAATCCCTCAGATACTCATTTTGGGAAGTCTTGGCGGTTTAATGGGTGGGCTTTTTGTGGCATACCTTGTCGATAGGATAGGGAGGCTTCCCCTTGGGCTGAGCATAAGCTTGCTCTCTTCAGTGCTGAGCCTTTCCTTTCTTTTAGGATTTGACCTAAAGGCAAACTTTTTCGTTTACTCTCTTGTTGCCTTTTCCTTTGCTTCTGTTGCCTATGTGGTTGCCACGGAGATATATCCTTCTTACATAAGAGCCTATGCTATAGGTCTTCTGTCCATTGTGGGAAGACTTTCTGGGGCCTTTGCACCCATTTTCCTCGTAAGTTTGGCACAGTTTAGCTTTGTTTATGCTATGCTGGGTCTTGCCCTCTTTTGGCTTGTGGGCTTTGTGGCCTTCTTAGTTTGGGCAATCAGAGGTGTAGAAACAAAGGGTAAGCCTTTAGAGGAAATTTCTTAAAATAGTGGCATGCTCGTGGGGTTCATACTTTTTTACATTCTTGGAACCCTTCTTCTGGGTGTGCTGGCAAGCACGCTTGTGAAAAACTCTAAGGACTACATCCTTGCAGGTAGAAGCTTACCCCTGTACATGGCTACCTTTGTAGCCTTTGCCACTTGGTTTGGTTCAGAAACAGTGCTTGGAGCTTCCTCCGTGATGGCAAAGGATGGTCTTATTGGTGTAATAGAGGACCCCTTCGGCGCTGCCCTGTGTTTGATACTCATAGGGTTGTTTTTTGCAAAGCCTCTTTACAGGATGAACTTGCTTACCATGGGCGATTTTTACAGGGTGGTTTACGGTAGAAAGGTGGAGGTGGTGGCAAGTTTTATGATGGTCTTTTCTTACTTTGGTTGGATAGGTGCTCAGATGGTGGCAATAGGAATCATCCTACAGCTAGTTCTTGGAATTTCACAGACATGGGGCATTCTCTTAGGCTTTGGCGTTGTGCTTTTTTATACCTTTCTGGGTGGTATGTGGGCGGTTTCTCTGACAGATTTTATTCAAACTATTATGATAGTGGTTGGGCTCATAGCGGTCTTGTACGAAGTGTCCACGGGTTTTTCACAGCTAATTCCCGTTCTTGCATCCCAACCTGCGGACTACTATCGCTTTCTGCCAAGCCCGACTATAAAGGACATACTCCTATATATATCCGCTTGGATTACCATAGGGCTTGGTTCCATACCACAGCAGGATGTTTTTCAGAGGGTTATGTCCTCAAGGAGTGAAAGAGTTGCGGTGCTTTCAACTATACTGGGCGGTTTTATGTACCTTACTGTAGCCCTCATACCTTTGATGCTTGCGGTCTTTGCCAAAGTAAAATATCCAGAGCTTTTGCATGTTGACCCACAGCTTATGCTTCCTACTATGATACTGGAACATGCCAGCATGCCCACGAAGGTGCTTTTCTTTGGTGCGTTGCTGTCTGCCATAATGAGCACCGCAAGCGCCGCCGTGCTTGCACCTGCCTCCGTCTTGAGCGAGAATATAATGAGACCTTACATTAAAACCCTTTCTGACAAAGGTTTTCTATGGCTTACCAGATTTTGTGTCCTGCTTGTGTCCCTTGCCTCTCTTGGATTTGCCCTCTCTGGCGAATCTATATACCATCTGGTAGGAAGTTCTTCGGCTTTGAGTTTGGTTTCCCTGTTTGTTCCCATGGTGGCTGGTATATACTTCAAAGGTTCAAACCCTGTGTCAGCCATGGCTTCTATGCTCTCGGGCTTTTTAAGCTGGGCACTGCTCGAGTATGTGTTTCATAGTGAGTTTGCCCTGTTGGTGGGGCTTGCCTTCAGCCTAAGCTCTTATGTGCTTTTTAGCCTAATATGGAAAATGTAGCCATAAGAAAGCTCATAGAAGTGGGTAGGCTTCTCTATTACGAGGGGCTCGTGGACGCAAGGGCTGGCAACCTTTCTGTTAGGTTGGAAAAGGATACCATTATAACGAGAAGGGGTACTCACTTAGGAAGGCTATCAGAGTGGGATTTTATAAGAGTGCCTATAGGTGAGAGTCATATTTTAGAAAACAGAGCATCTTCGGAGCTGATAGTTCATAGAGAAATCTACAAGGACACCGCCTACAAAAGTGTAGTCCATGCCCATCCCATATCCACCGTGTTCCTTTCCCCTAAACTTGACGTCATAGAACCCATAGACTCGGAAGGCAGAGAACTCTTGGGTGTGGTTAAGGTCATACCAGCCTACAAGCCCGGCAGTCCTGAACTTGCTAAGGCGGTTGCCCAAGCTCTAAAGACCCATAAGATTGTGGTGGTTAGGTCTCACGGTGTTTTTTCCGCAGACTTTGACCCTTTTTATGCTTACGCTCATATTTCTGTCTTGGAGCGTTCCTGTAAAATACTCTTACATGAGCGAGGTGAGCTACAAGGGCTGTAAAATACCCCCAGAGCTTTACTACGATATAGAAAACCAAGTCTGGTATAGGTTGGAGACTGATGGCACCGTAACCGTAGGTGCTACCGACATAGGCCAGACGAGGGCTGGTAGGATGGTAAACGTAAGGATAAAGCCTCCGGGCAAACACGTTCCTAAGGGAAAGCCCATAGCCAGTCTTGAAAGCGGCAAATGGACAGGTCCTGTGCCAGCGGTTATAGAGGGGGAAGTGGTAGAAAGGAACGAAGAACTCTTCGACTCACCAGAACTCATAAACGACTATCCATATACAAAAGGCTGGATAGCAAGGCTAAAACCTACAAACTTGGAAAGGGACATAAAAGAACTTTTGACTGGCGAAGAGGCACTAAAAAAACTCAAAGAGTACATAGACAGGGAAGGGGTGGAATGCAAAGGCCAATCATGACCTAAAAATCTCATAATAAGTCTTACACTTTCTTTAGCTTCCCGATAAATACGTGAAATTAACACTTTTTTTTGCTGTGTCTAATTGCTGTGTCTAATATTAAGTTTGTGAGATAACATTACCCCATGAAGAGAGATTGGAAGAATTATAACGAAGAACT
>JANWWY010000001.1 GCA_025057455.1 Aquificaceae bacterium | reverse complement strand
TACTTCCTGCCTTTGGCGTCTTCTCCGAGGTCATATCCACCATGTCCAGAAAACCCATCTTTGGATACCTATCCATGGCACTTGCCATCTACGCCATAGCCTTCGTAGGCTTTGAAACATGGGTTCACCATATGTTCGTTTCTGGAGTGCCAGACTGGCTGAGGGTCCTCTTCTCCTACACAACCCTCTTTGTGGCTGTTCCAACGGGTATAAAGATATTCAACTGGGTCGCAACCCTTCACAAGGCGGCTATTAAATACAACACGCCCATGCTCTACACCTTTGGCGGAATCCTCATGTTCCTCATAGGTGGTCTTACCGGTATCCCTAACGCCATGGTTTCCATAGACCTTGGTATATCAGACTCTCTGTTTGTAGTGGGTCACTTCCACTACGTGCTGGGCATGGCTCTTACCTTTGCCGCCTTCAGCGGTATCTATTACTGGTATCCTAAGGTGACAGGAAGGATGTTCTCCGAAGGTCTTGGAAAGTTCAGCTTCTGGCTTATGCTAATAGGTGCCAACGTCATGTTCTTCTTCCAGATGTATATGGGCATGGCTGAAGGAATGCCCAGAAGATATCCCGACTACCCACCCATACCTGAGTGGATCCAACTCATGCAGATACAAACCGTAGGTGCTCTTATAATGGGGGTTGCCATACTCCTTAACCTGATAAACTGGATAAAGAGCCTTTGGGGTCCAAAAGCGGAAGACAACCCTTGGGGTTCACCTTCCCTTGAATGGACCATGACCACTACACCCGTTGGACCTCAAAACTTCAAGAAGTATCCCGTAGAGGTTCCCGATGACTGGCATCCCTACGCCTACTACAAGGGATACCACACGCACATATAAAAGGGTGGTGCACCTCTTTAAATTAGCCCCCTTGGGGGCTTTTTTTTATTTTATTCTTATTTGGAGGTATATTATATGACTCAGGAAGGTAAAAAAAAGCTGACGGGTGTCATAGTTGGGTTCATAGTGCTTGGGGGCTTTTTGACTGGTTTGTTTGGCATGATGTTTTCAGAAAAGAATAGGGAACACTTTATAAACAAGCTTAAGAACATAAGGAATGAATCCTTTATGAAGCATAAGAAGGAAAACTAAGATGAGCTTGGATGCGGTAACTATAGGACACATCCTCATAGTGTTTGCAAGGCTGTTGGAGATGTTTAGCTTTGGAGTGGTTTTGGCTTTCGTGTTTAAGGGTGTAGCTCTTAGGTTTGTTTTTTTGACTGCGGGCATTACGGTTGGTGCCATACTCGTGTCCATTTTTGGATACTTAGGGGGTTTTCTTTCTTCTATTACTTCCTTTTTTGTGGATATTTTTGCCTTTTCTGTGGTTTTGTTCATTGCCTTTTACGCTTTTATGGACAAAAGAGAAGGAAGAATAAAACCACCACCTCCACCACAGAGGGGTATAAGATGCCCCGTGTGCGGTGGGTTTGTAAAGCCTGAGGATAATTATGCAGTTGCGAGGGATGACAAGGACCTTCTTTACTTCGACACCATAGAACATTTACATAGCTTTTTGGAAAATTTTCAGGAATACAAACGGCTGAGGAAATTAAACTTTAAGAAAGTGGAAGATGTATACTTTAAAGGCGAGAGTGGATGGAAAAAGGTGGACGAGCTCAAGGAGGAAGCTAATGAAACAACTTGAGGCTAAGACATTCCTCCTACTTACCATACTTTTGACATTCTCCTGTTCTGAGAAAACCACCGTAATGGTGGGTGACCCCTCATCAAGGGCGCAGGTACCTCCTGGTTTGGTAGTTGCTTCAGATCGGGCTGTAGATAACGGTAAAAAACACTTGAGAAAGGGAAATTGTGATAAGGCTATCAAGGAGTTTAACAAAGCCTTGGATAAAGACCCCAGAAACTTTGAAGCTCTGTATTGGCTTGGTGTAGCGGAGGGTATGTGCGGACACTACTCAAGGGCTTACGACCGATTCCTTTTGGCATTCAAGTACTCCCCAGACAAGGGTTGGCAAGCGAGAGTTTACGCCACTATAGGTTTAACCTTGCTCTATATGGGCAAGGATGACGAGGCCATAACGTATTTTGAAAGGGCGAGAATTATAGACCCTAAGAACGAAATAGTTATAGCATTCTACGACTGGGAAGAACAAGAACTAAATAAGGGCAAAGGACACAAAAAGCCTAAGATAAAGAAAAAGCCCAAGGATAGAGAGGGTTTTGAAATAACGCTAAAATGGCTTGATTAGGGAATCTTTTCCGCATACTTCCTGCTCAATTGGAAAAGTCTTTTTGCGATTTCTCTTGCTTTTTCCTTATCCGTGTAGTTTGGGTCATCCAGCAAAAAGCTGTTTACCTTCCCTCTAACGTAAGCCCTGTAGCATTTAAAAAAGGGCAAAAATATCTCATATTCTTCGTCCTTCGTCATTTTTACATACTCCTCCTCGTAAACCTCCGATAGGTCTTCCCGTCCTACAAAATCCATCTCCATGGATAGAAAGCACATGTCGTTAAGCATGTCACCGCATCTAAATCGCTCGTTAAACTCAATACAGTCAAACACACATATACCCTCATCAAGAAAAGCCACATGCTCAAGCCTTATGTCCCCATGACCATCCCTTATGCGACCTTCCCTTATTCTCTTTTCAAAAAGTCCAGAATACTTTTCGTAAAAACCATTAACTTTGTCCCTAATAAATTGGTAATCTTCCGCATCTATGGTTATACCTATGTATTTTTCCGTTTGCACAAAGTTTTCTTCCGTGTTGAACTTCATAACTTCAAGCTTTCCAAACTCATCCCTTCTTTCCGCTCTTAGATGAAAGTTTGCAATGTGTCTCGAGAGCTTTTTTATTTCCTCTTCTTTTACTGTGCCTAAGATATTTTTCAAAAGCCTTTCCTCTGGAATTCTTCTCATCTTTACCGCATATTCCACTGGATTGGTTGGGTCTTCTAAAAGGTATTTACCGTCCACGAAGCTAATGGGAATCACATCCAAGTAAACCCACGGGCAGAGCCTTCTGTTTAGCTCCATTTCCCTCGTGCAGTTTTCAAGCCTTTTCTCAAGAGTAGAGTAATCAAGAAAGCCGAAGTTTACGGGCTTCTTTATCTTGTAAACAACATGCTCCAGCACCAGCACCCAGCTAGTGTGAGTTTGAAGAACTTTAGCCTTTAACTCCGATGCTATATCTTCTACCATGAGATTATTTTAGTTTAAAATCTTGGTATGAGCCAAACGCTGGCAGAAAAATTTTACTACCTTATGAGACTGGGAAGGGAGTTTGAAATAAGGTGCAAAGAAGAATACCTAAAGGGGAACATATCGGGCTTTCTTCATCTTGCCATTGGAGAAGAGGCCGTTCATGTAGGTGCGGTGGTGGGTTTTGGAAAGGGAGACATTTTTTGCCCCTACAGGGAGCATGTTCTTGCTCTTGCAAGGGGCATAGACCCAAGGCTGATAATGGCTGAGCTTTTTGGGAAGATTACGGGAGTTTCAAAGGGAAAAGGAGGCTCTATGCACCTTTATGAGCCAAAGATGGACTTTTATGGGGGGAATGCCATAGTGGCGGCGCATATTCCTCACGCTGTTGGTGCAGGCTATGCAAGAAAGCTTATGGGCGAAAAGGCCGGCGTTCTCTGCATATTTGGTGATGGTGCCACCAACAACGGCACCTTCTTTGAGTCTATAAACATGGCTTCTCTCTGGGAGGTGCCCGTTCTCTTCCTCTGTGAAAACAACTACTATGCTATAGGCACTCACATAAGCAGGTCTTCAGCGCTTAAGGAGATTTACTTAAAAGTGAGGGATTACATGCCAGCGGTTCAGGTGGATGGTATGGATGTATTTGAGGTTTACGAAGCGGTTGTTGAAGCAAAGAAGTACATAGAAGAATACGGAAAGCCTTACTTTATAGAAGCCCTAACCTATCGCTTTGAAGGACACTCTATGGCCGATAAGGGTGACTACAGGTCTCCCCGCGAAATAGAAATGTTCAAGAGGAGAGACCCTATAGACATCCTAGTAAGAAAGTCCTTAAAGGAGGGTTGGCTTACTGAAGAACAGATAAGGATAATTGACCAAAAGGTGGAAGCCATAGTGGAAGAGTCGGTGCAGTTTTCTCTTAGTTCTCCAGAGCCATCGGATGAAGAGCTCTACAGGGACCTTTACTGCGGAGTCTGTTCCGATGTTATACCGTGAAGCCTTGAACTTGGCTCTTGACTACGCTATGGAACACGACCAAAGGGTGGTGGTCTTGGGTGAGGACGTGGGTTTTTATGGTGGAAATTATAAGGTGACTGATGGGCTTTATGTAAAATACGGACCTAAAAGGGTTATAGACACACCCATCGCAGAAAACTCCATAGTGGGCACAGCCATAGGCATGGCTCTTATGGGTCTAAGACCCGTAGCGGAGATAATGACAGCCAATTTCTCCATGCTGGCTATGGACCAAATAGTAAACCAAATGGCAAAGCTCCGCTACATGAGTGGTGGCAAGCTAATTTTGCCCCTTGTGGTTCGCATGCCTCAAGGTGTTGCAAAACAATTAGCCGCTCAACACTCCCAGAGCTTAGAACACCTCTATGCCAGCGTGCCAGGCATATACGTGATGTGTGCCTCTGACTCCATAACAGCCTTTCATGCCCTTCTCTACGCCATCAAAATGGACGACCCTGTTATCTTCTTAGAGCATGTACTGCTTTATGGCATGGACTTTCCCTTTGAATACCTTGAGGGTTTTGACCCCTTTAGAGCAAGGGTCTTAAAGGAAGGCAAGGACATTACCGTAGTATCCTATCTCAAGATGGTTCACGATGTTCTTCAGGCTTGCAGTTGGCTTGAGGAAAAGGATGGCATATCCTGTGAAGTTATAGACCTCGTTTCCCTAAGACCCATAGACTTTGAGACCATATACAAATCAGTAAAGAAAACTAAGAGGCTTGCGGTAGTTTACGAGGCACCAAAAACCTTAGGTCTTGGGACAGAAGTTTCCGCAAGGGTTGCCGAAGAGCTATTCTACTTTTTGGATGCACCTCCCCTAAGGATTGCGGGCGAGGAAGTGCCCATACCCTACAACAGAAAGCTGGAGCTGTTAGCTATACCCACATCCGAGAGAATATACCATCAGCTACTTAGCTGGAGCAAGAACCATGGACTATGAAGTGCTAATGCCCCAGTTTTCAGACACCATGGAAAAGGGTAAAATTGTCCGTTGGCTTAAGAAGGAAGGAGACTATGTGGAGAGGGGAGAGGTTATAGCAGAGATAGAGGCGGAAAAGGCAGTTATGGAGCTTCAGAGTTTCAAAAAAGGTATGATAAAAAGGATAGTAGCTCAAGAAGGTCAGGAGGTAGAGGTAGGAAAACCCATAGCCATAATGGAGTTGGGCGAAAGAGTTCAGGAAGTAAAAGTGTCAGAAGCTCCTCCTCCACAGAGCACTAAGGTAGAGGAGAAAAAACCTCCTGAAGTAAAACCGCAGGTAATAGAAAAAAAGATAGAATTGCCCCCAGGTTTTGCATCACCCTACGCAAGGCTTCTGGCAAAGGAAAAAGGGTTAGAGCTCCAAGAGCTTCAAAAAGAAGGCACAATACCTTCACCAGCCCACGCAAAGGACATAGAAAACTACTTAAAGGAAAGATACTTTACGCCAAAAGCCTTAGAACTTTTAAAGGACTATGAGATAGATGCGGGAGAGCTCATAAAAGAGTTTCCACAAACAAAAATAGACGAAGATTTATTGCTTTCCTATGTGGAAAAAATGGGCATTCCCAAAAAGATTCCCGTATCCTCCGTTCAGAAGAGTTTGATAGCAAACCTTTCCAAGAGCTTCTTAGCACCCCACTACCATATACATGAGGTGTTTGACCTTTCCCTTATACCTTGGGACAAGGAGATAACGCTTACCCACTGGCTTATAAAGATAGTTGGGGATGCCATGCAACACTTTGAAAGGCTCAGGGCTATATACAGGGAAGATTACTACCTTATTTATCCAAGCTCCAACGTAGGATTGGCTATAGCGGTCGGTGACGAGCTTTACGCACCGGTTATAAAGGAAGTAAACAAAAAGGGATTAAGGGAGATAGCTCAAGAAGTTAGGAAACTGAGGGAAAAGTCTGAGAAGGGGGCACTTAGCCCAGAGGATATTGGTGGTGCAACCCTTACCATTTCAAACCTGGGTATGTTTGGCATTCGGTCCTTTGACGCTATCATACCCTACGGGCAGGTTTGCATAATAGCGGTAGGTGCCCAAGACCAAGAGGGAAAAGCCCATATAAACTTCACCTTTGACCATAGGGTAGTAAACGGCTTTCATGCGGCTCTCTTCGTAAAACACCTGAAGGAAAAAGTTTTGGATAAAAACTACATAAAAATGCTGAAGAAAGGAAGTTAACATGTTTGACTACGATGTAATCATACTGGGTGGAGGGCTTGCTTACGTAGGTGCGGAGGTGTTAAAAAACGCTGGCTTGAAGGTTGCCATAGTGGAGAGGGAGGCTTCACACCTTGGGGGTGTATGCCTTCATGAAGGATGTATACCCACAAAGCTGTACCTTTTTGAGGCAAGAAAGGTCTACGAGCTAAAAAACTCCGCTCTCATATCTCAGGAGGGTCTGAGGCTCAACCTAAAAGCTCTAAGGGAGAAAAAGCAAAGGCTCACAAAAGGCTTAAGGGACCAAATAGAAAAGCTTCTCAAGGGCGTAGATTTCATATACGGATACGGTGAGCTTGTTGAACCCCATGTGGTGCAAGTGGAAGGAAAAAGAATAAGCGGGAGGCACATAATCATAAACACGGGAAAGTCTTATCCACTTGAACCTAATGGAAACCATCTTTTAGACTTGGAAGAGGTTCCTCCAAATTTAAAGCTTGCGGGTGATGACCCTATAATCTTGGAGTTTGCCTGTATGTTTGCCCTCATGGGAAGCTCCGTAGAGTTGTACTTTGACGAGGGTGCGGTGGATTTTATGCATCCTTCCATAAAATCAAAGCTTACGAAAATGCTGAAGGATTTATCCATCCAGCTAAGACCCCTTTCGGAGGCACAAAAGGACGATTTTTACTGGATAAATAAAAGACTACCCAACACACAATGTTTAAAGGTGGACTTATCCAAGGGCGAAAGGGGTCATCTTTTGGTGGACAGGAAGTACGAAACCTCTTTAAAAGACCATTACGCAGTGGGTGATGTTAACGGTATTGCGGAATTAGCCCATGCGGCTAGGCTTCAAGCCATTTCTGTAGCCCTTAGCCTGACAAAGGGTAAAGGTTTTTATACACCCAGTTATAAAGTTCCATATGTTTTATACACACAGCCCCTTTCCTACGCAAAGGTTGGCTATACAAGAAAGGAGATTCAGGAGAAGGGGTTGGAGTTTAGAGAAAAAAGCGTAAGTTTTAGAGCATTTGCGGTGGGTAGTATTTATCATACCGAAGACGGAATTGCCTTTTTGTACTTTGACAGGGAAAATTTCCTAATTGGTGCGGAAGTCTTTGGAAGGGATGCAGGAGAGCTTATATCTGTGCTTACGGTAGGCATATTTTCTCAGCTAAATCTTGATATGCTTTTGAAGACTCCTCTTCCTCATCCTACCCTCAGCGAGACGCTGTTCCTCAGGCTTTTATGATTGTGGGCATAGACTTCTGACAGCCAAAGTTTAGAATAAAGGACATCAAACAAGGAGGTGTTATCATGTGTTGTTTTAGCAAAGAAGAATTAGAACAGCTCAAAGCCATGGCACAAGAGAGGAAAAAGCTGAAGGAAGCCTTAGATAAAATAAAACCTTCCGATTTTGAGAAGAAGGAGAAGGAGGAAGAGAGAAAGACTGTGGTAACCAAGTAAGGCTTTCTTGTTTTATAATAACATCCTTATGAAATACGATGTTATCATAGTGGGCGGTGGTGCGAGTGGTTTGGCGTGTGCCCTTACGCTTGTTTCCGCAAGGGGGCGAGGTTGGCAGTGGGCGGAGGACAGAAAATACCTCCTGTTTGATACGGATAGCTCAGACCTAAAAAGAGCCTATCTTAAGAACGTCCCAGGTCTTGACCCCATGGAAGGAAAGGAGCTACTTCAAAAGATAAGGTCTCAGATAGAGGCGTGGGGCGGTATAGACTTTCTGCAGGAGGAGGTGGTTAGAGTAAAGAGAATTGACTCTCTCTATCAGGTGGAAAGCTCCTCTGGAAAGGTTTTCTCGGCGGACTATTTGGTGTTAGCCTGCGGTTTTCACCGCTTTAGCGTGGAAGGTCTGGGGGTGGAGGTGGTGGAAAACACCAAGTCTCCAAAGCCTGGAAGGGTTATGATAAGACACAGGGACTACGAGGTTGCAGATGGGCTGTTCGTGGTTGGAACTTTGGCGGGACTCTCTTCACACTTTACCTCCTGCGCAGGTTCTGGAGTGGAGGTTGCCATAGAGATACTTTCAAGGTTTGCCGGTAAAAGAATAGTGATTCACGACGTGCCAGAAGAGGGTTGAAAAGACTTCTTCCCCTTTTAATTACCCTTCTTTTCCTTGCTCTCCTTTTTTATTTTGTCCCCTACAAACAGCTCCTTAGCACCTTAAAGAGTATAAGCCCTATAAACTTCCTCCTTGCCTTTTTCCTATACAGTCTAAGTCAACTTTTCAGGTCAATCCGCTGGCGTCTTCTTCTGAGGGAGCTAAACCTTTATCAGTCCTTCGTTATAAACTCCGCTAACATTATGTTTAACAATCTTCTTCCTGCTAGGACTGGAGAGCTAAGCTGGTTCTACTATGCCAGAAGGTTCGGTGTAAACCTAAGCTATTCTCTGTGGTCTTTTTTTCTTGGAAGGCTTTATGACCTTCTTGTATTAATCTTTCTTTTCCTTCTCAGTCTGTCCTCGTTTAATCCCCTTTTCCTTGTTCCTTCTGTTTTTCTTTTACTTTTTGGTCTTTTCTTGTATAAGTCTTACGTTATTCTGCCTACCTCTGGAAAGCTCGGTCAACTGAGGGATTTTATAAGGAGGGAAGCCTCCTTTATGCTTTGTAAGAGCCTTTTTCTCCTTTCTTCTCTTTCTGTGCTTAGTAAGTTTTTTAGCCTCTTGATACTTCTTGATTTTTGGCATGTGGCCCTCTACAGGTCTTTTGTTGCCTTTCTTGGCGGGGAGGTTAGCTCCCTTTTGCCCCTTCACAGCTTTTTGGGTTTGGGCACCTACGAGTTTGCCTTTAGTCTTCCTATGCGGTTGCTCGGCGAAAGTTTGGTAGATTGGCTAAAGCTTGGTTTCGTTTTCCATAGCTTTTTACTCTTATCTTCCCTCCTGTGGGGTGTCCCTTCTGTTATCCTACTCGGCAAGTCAAAGTTATAATGTTTTCATGGAAAAGAAGATAACCACACCCCTTACGGACGAGGTTATAGAAAACCTTCTGGCTGGTGACAAGGTTCTAATAACTGGCTACATATACACAGCCAGGGATGCGGCCCATAAAAGGATGGTGGAAGCCCTACAAAGGGGAGAGAGCCTCCCCATAGATGTAAAGGGTCAGATTATATACTATGTAGGTCCAACACCCCCCAAGCCTGGACAGGTGATAGGCTCTGCGGGACCTACCACCTCCATAAGAATGGATAAATATGTGGAGGACCTTTTAAAACTTGGGCTTAAGGGTATGATAGGAAAGGGCTACAGGTCCCCTCAGGTTAAGGAGCTTCTAAAGAAGTATAAAGCGGTATACTTTGCGGCTGTGGGTGGTGTGGCAGTCTTACTTTCAAAATGCATAAAATCCTCGGAGGTGGTCGCTTACGAAGACCTCGGCACAGAAGCTATAAGAAGGCTCTATGTAGAGGACTTTCCTGTTATAGTGGCAAACGACATATACGGCGGTGATATATTTGAAGAAGGCAGAAGAAAGTTTGCTAAGATTGACCTCTGATGTGGCGTGAGTTTATAGCCACGGGCTTATATCTTGGTAGGTTTAGATACGCACCCGGAACTGTAGGCACCCTTCTTGGCGTTCCCCTTGTGTACCTTTTGGTCCACAAATGGTGGCTTACTCTCCTCTTTGCCCCACTTTTATACTGGCTTGCGGTTTGGTCAGCCCAGTACATGATAGAGTTAACCTCCGAAAAGGACCCCGAAGAGGTGGTGATTGATGAGGTGGTAGGATACTTTTTCTCCTTTTTGCTGGTAGAACCAACTTTAAAAACTCTGGTTGTTGGATTTATAACCTTTAGAATTCTGGACATATTTAAGCCGTATCCCATAAAGCTTTTTGAAAGGTTGCCCGGCGGGCATGGCGTAGTGGCAGACGATGCTGTGGCTGGACTTATGAATGCCTTCCTCCTTTACTTTCTGTTTAATTGAAATATTTTAGATGGGATGGAACTTTTTAGGAGTTTTTTTAACGCCTTTTATGGTTATCTTGTGGATATACTACCTTATTTTCTCCTGGCAGTATTGGTCACCTCTATACTTCAGGGTTTTACAAAGCTAAAATGGCTTAGATTTTTTCTCAAAAGGGAAAGGACAGCACCCATATGCACAAGCCTTCTGGGTGGGCTTCTTCCACTGTGTTCATGTTCTATGCTTCCAGTGGCAAATCTCATAAACAGCATGTCAAAAAGTTATGCACCCGTGCTCTCTTTCCTCGTGGTTGCCCCAGTTGTATCACCAGTTACGCTCTTACTTACCTACGGATATTTTGGACTTCCTATGACCCTTTTCAGACTTTTGGGGACTCTTCTCTTTGCTTTGATATTTGCCTATACAGTCAGCCTTTACTTTAAAAAACCCAAAGTTATACCCCTTTTAATGGGTAGTAGTGGTGGCTCAGCTCATGGATTTTTTCTCTACCTAAAGGAAAACCTGCTGGGCATAGGAAAGTATCTTCTTCTGGGTATAGTTATAGCATCTGTTATAAAAACCCTTCTTCCACCTAACCTGATAGCATCTGTGGCTGGAAGCTTTCTCTCTTACCCTTTTCTTTCAGTGGTATCTGTACCTGTTTATGTGTGTTCTGGTGAGGAGGTTCCTATAGCAAGGGCTCTAAGGGATGTGGGCTTTACCGGGGGAAATGCTCTAACCTTTATGCTAGGAGGAACGGGCATATGCCTGCCTACTATCGTGGCAACCATGAAGTTTCTTCCAAAGGGTCTTGTGATAGCCTATGTAATTTTTTGGCTTTTCTTTTCAACCTTAATGGGTTTTATTTATGACGCTATAATTTGGAAGATTTAGTATAATTCTAAGAGAGGAGGGACATATGGATAGGTATACACAAGTGTTGCAAGAGCTTATAAGAAACACTGGCTTAGAGGGTGCTTCCTTAGTATCCGCCGATGGTTTGCCTATAGCATCTGTGCTAAGGCCTGGCATGGAAGAGGATAGAATAGCTGCCATGAGTGCGGCTATACTCTCCCTCGGAGAACGGGTGTCTGAAGAGCTCGCCAAGGGCAACCTTGAGCAGATAACCATAAAGGGGCATGATGGTTATGTGGTGCTTACCGGTGTGGGAAGGGATGCGGTGATGGTTGTTCTTGCAGATAATAATGCCAAGCTAGGTCTTCTTTTAATGGAAATAAGGAAAGCACAGGATAAACTCAAAGGCATGATGTGAAAATATGGCTCTTACGGGAGACTTAAAAACCTTCAACTTTGTTGATATCCTTCAGATTATCCACAAAGATAGGAAAAGTGGTATCCTATTGGTAGAGTGGAAGGATATAACAGTTGCCTATTATGTAAAGGATGGTCAGGTCATTTTTGCCAGACCAGTAGACAGAATATACAGAGTTTACGCAGATAGGGATTTTGACCTTCTAATAGAGAAATTGAGGATTTCGAAGGAAAACCTCTTTAGAACTGTTGATAGATTTCTCATTGATAGGCTTAACATGAAGGAAGGCGTCTTTTCTTTTACACCTGGTTTTGTCAAATATAGCTCCAACGACTACACTGTGTTGCACCCTGTAGAAAAGATTATTATGATGGCTTCTCGTAGTCTAACACAGGAAGAAGTTGAAAGGAAAATATCCGACGAGCTTCTTGTTTTTGAGCCAGTGGAGAATGTAGAAAACCTTACAAAAAGGGCTCAATTAACACCTGAAGAGGTAAGGGTGCTGTCTCTTGTCAACGGCGAGAGGACAGTCTACGATATAAGGAAGGAATCAAATCTTGACAACCTTACTGTGGACAGGGCTTTGTACGGGCTTTTAGCCATTGGGGTCATAAGGAGGAAAAAAAGGGAAAGAAAACAAAAACCATCTATAGCCCTTGACCTTCTTATGAAGATAATAGAGAGGATAAGGGAGCTCTGATGAAGGTAATAAAGAAGATAAAGATAGTAGTAGCAGGTCCTTTTGCGGCAGGCAAGACACAGTTTATAAACACCATAAGCGAGATAAAGACAGTAAAGACGGAAAGAAGAACCCTGACCGCAGAAGAAAAAAGCGTCAAAGAGTACACCACGGTTGCCATGGACTTTGGCAAGATAAGAATAGATGACGAGCATGAGCTGTATCTCTTTGGCACACCAGGACAGTCCAGGTTTGATTTCATGTGGGAAATACTGGGCGAGGGTGCTCTTGGAATAATCATACTGGTAGACAGCACGGACCCATCCACATTCCACGAAGCCAGGCGCATAATAAACTTTTTTCAATCGCGTTTTCCAGTTCCCACTGTTGTTGGTGCCAACAAACAAGACTTGCCCAACGCCTGGACACCTAAAGATGTGGCAACCGCTTTGGACATAGACGAGGAAGAGGGCATACCAGTTCTCCCACTTTCCGCCTTAGATAAGGAAAGCATCAAGAGAACCCTTCTTACACTCCTTGAGATTATAAAGCAAGAGCTTACCTCTCAGGGATAGAGAGCTGTTTGTTTTAGTCCTGCGGACTCTTCTAAGCCCATCATAAGGTTAAAGTTTTGTAATGCTTGCGAGGAGGCACCCTTTCCAAGGTTGTCTATGACACTTATAACTTCAAGCATTGAGGTCTTTTCATCGTAATGGACAAAGATAAAACAGTAATTTGTGCCTATAACATATTTTATGTGAGGGGGTTGATTGATAACTTTTACAAAGGGCTCTTCCTTGTATGATTCTCTATAGATTTCTCTGTAGGGGAGCTTTTCACACCTTACGTAAACCTTAGCCATCATACCCCTCGTAACTGGAATAACTTGAGGTGTAAATCTAACAGCAACGCTTCTACCGGAAAGCCTCTCAATAACATCCTCCATCTCTGGGGTATGTCTATGCTTTTCTATCGAGTAAGCAAAGGAGTTTCCTTCCATTTCTGGATAATGGAACTTTTGGTCTACTTTTCTGCCGGCACCCGATACGCCCGATAGTGCATCAACAACCACATATTCAAATTCTACAGAGCTTTTAATTAGAGGATAGAGTGCTAAGAGTGTGGCTGTTGGGTAGCATCCTGGGTTTGCCACCAGATTAGCCTTCTTTATCTCTTCTCTGAAAAGCTCGGGGATGCCATACACCGCATGCTCTAAAAGTTCTGGATGTACATGCTCAAATCCGTAAAACTCGGGGTATTTGGTAGCGTTCTTTATTCTGTAGGCACCAGACAGGTCTATGATTTTTTTACGGTCTCTTACAAGCTTGGGTACCAAATCAAGAGAGGTTTCGTGAGGAAGGCACAGAAAGGCTACATCAAAATCTTCTTCTGGCTTCTCAGAGAGGACCATAGAACCCAAATGGGTAGCTTCAAACTGTGGAAATACTTCCGATAACCTTTTACCTGCGTAAGATTGAGAAGTTAGGGAAACCACCCTCGCATGAGGATGGTTTAAAAGATGTCTTAAAAGTTCTACGCCAGTGTAGCCAGTGGCACCATATACGCATACCTTTATCTCTTGCTCCATCTGTAGGCTTTTCTTGCTTTCATAAGACCATACTTCTTTCTTTCCTTTTCACGTGCATCCCTTCTTAGAAGTCCTGCTCTCTTTAGAGTTTGTCTAAGGTCTGGGTTGTATTTTAAAAGGGCTTTCGCAATCCCGTACATTATAGCTTCCGCCTGACCACTTATTCCACCACCGCTCACTGTGGCGTATAAACCAAACCTTCCCTCAAGACCGGTCAACTTCAATGGATACATAACCTTGTTGTAAAGTGTTTCCCTCTGCATGTATTGTTTGAGGTCATATTCTTTGCCACTCTCCTTTACCTTAACTATCTGTTTGTCTGAACCTCTAACCAACCAAACCCTTGCCACGCTCTCTTTTCTCCTTCCAGTGCCATAGAAGGAGTTATCAAAACCTATTTTAAAGTCTTTGAGTTTTAGCATCATGCTTCAACCTCCAGCGTCTTGGGTTGTTGTGCACTGTGGGGATGTTCAGAGCCTCTGTATATCTTTAGCCTTTTGAGCATTCTATGCCCGAGCCTGTTCTTAGGTAGCATCCTCTTTACCGCAAGCCTTATAACTTCTTCTGGTTTATGTTCTAACATCCACGCTAATTTTCTCTCTTTTAGACCGCCAGGATAGTTGGTGTGGAACTGGTATTTCTTCTGCTCTGGCTTTTTGCCTGTTACTACCAGCTTGTCAGCATTAAGCACTATAACAAAGTCTCCACAGTCTACATCCGGCTGATAATAGGGCTTGTGTTTGCCCATTAGTACCTTTGCTATTTGAGAGGCGAGCCTTCCGAGAATTTTGCCCTGTGCATCTACAGCCCACCAATCTCTAACTACATCTTCTTTTCTAACATGGTATGTTTTCATCCTTCTTCTCCTCAAAGGTCATTACTTAGAAATCTTTATTATAGCATAAATTTATCTTTCCGCTTGTATCTTATACCCACCCTCCATCCAGCCTTCTGGATAGTACCAATCTCTGAAAAAACGATATCCAAGAGCCTTGAGCTTTGAACCGAGCCTGGTTTCCTCCGGCGGCTTACCCGCCTTTAGCTCCATGAGGGTTTGTGCATCTTCGTAGTATTCTACAAAAACTCTCCTAAAGTGTTTTGAAAGAATCTCGTACAGTTTATCTTCCAATTCAGAGCCAAAGAAATCAGGGCTGATGTGAAAAAGCTCCACCCATTCCTTCCAATAGGGCTTTCTTCCGTAGAAGGCTTTTATAAACAAGACCCTTTTACCATCCTTTTCTAAGGTTATGTTTTCCTCCTCTGCGAACCTACCTTGCTCCACCTTTGTCACGTTTAATAACTGGTTTAGTTCTCTCTTGAAGCTATTCATGGTATTAATTTTAGTATATTACCCACTGGTCAATGAGCTCCGCCTGTCTTTCTAAGGAAACATAATTTTTGTTAATGGAAAGCAGAGGCGTGTAGATTATTTAGAAAAGGACCCTTTATGGGACCAGAAAGTTTAGGTCAGCAATAGGTAAACCTTATATATCAATGTTAATTGCATTGCCTCTTATTTCCCTGTAGCCCAAACCTGTTACTACCGTTTCACTTTTCTCTATGTTTGAAAGTGTTGTTTCTTTGTTTTTCTAATCTTAAGATAGAGTCGCTTTATGTTGTTTACCCTACTCTCTTTAGTTCTTGTATAACTGTAATAACAGGTTTAACCACTATGTAAACCCTGACTTATAATTATAAGATTATGCATCATCTTACACCGGAGCAGATAGCGGAGTTAAGGGAAGACTTGCTAAGGATGAGAAATAGACTAATAAAGCAGGCGGAAGAACAGATAAGGGACCCCTCGGATGTAACCTTTCAGGGAGGAGACGAGATAGACAGGGCAAACATAGAAACTGGTAGGTACATAAACCTTCAAAGAATAAGGACAAGGGAGTTAAAGCTTCTTAGGAAGATTGACTATGCTCTAATGAAGATGGAAAATGAAACTTATGGAATATGCGAGGGTTGTGGTGTTTTCATACCTTTTGAAAGACTCAAGGCAAGACCAGTCACAACCATGTGTATAAACTGTAAAGAACTTGAAGAGGAAGGAGAAAATGAGTGATAGTTGGATGTTCCCCAGAGTAAGTAAGCTTCCAAAGTACGTTTTTGCGATGGTTAACGAGCTAAAGTATAAGCTAAGGAGGGAAGGTGAGGACATAGTTGACTTGGGCATGGGAAATCCAGACCTTCCACCCTCACCCCACATAGTGGAAAAGCTATGTGAGGTTGCCAGAAGAGACAACGTGCATGGCTACTCCGCTTCAAGAGGTATACCAAGGCTTAGGAAAGCCATATGCGATTTTTATAAAAAACGCTACGGTGTAGAACTTGACCCAGAAAGAGAGGCAATTCTTACTATAGGTGCTAAGGAAGGCTATTCCCACCTCATGCTTGCCATCTTGGAACCTGGGGATACGGTGCTTGTATCCAACCCCACCTATCCTATACACTACTACGCTCCAATAATAGCGGGCGGTGATGCCATCCCTGTGCCAATAATACCCGAGGAGAATGAGGACTTTGAGGAAAGCTTTCTAAAGAGAATACACGATACCATAAAGGCTTCCTTCAGAAAACCCAAGGCTCTTATTTTGAGTTTTCCTCACAATCCTACCACCCTCTGCGTAAGTATAGATTTTTTCAGAGAAATCATAAGGCTGGCAAAAAGGGAGGAGATATGGGTCATACACGACTTTGCTTATGCGGATTTGGGTTTTGATGGCTATGAACCCCCCAGCATTCTGCAAGTGGAGGGGGCAAAGGATGTATCTGTAGAGCTGTATTCTATGTCTAAGGGCTTTTCCATGGCAGGTTGGAGGGTTGCCTTCATGTTGGGGAATGAGATTCTGATAAAAAACCTGTCACATTTAAAAAGCTACTTAGATTACGGTGTATTTACTCCCATACAAGTGGCATCCATCATAGCCCTGGAAAGTCCATATGAAATAGTGGAAGAAAAAAGAGAAGCTTATAGAAAGAGGAGGGATGTGCTTGTAGATGGTCTTAACCGTATAGGATGGCAGGTGGAAAAGCCAAAGGCGAGCATGTTTGTGTGGGCTAAGATTCCCCAATGGGTTGGCATGAAATCTCTGGAATTTTCCCTTTTCTTGCTACGAGAGGCAAAAGTGGCTGTATCCCCGGGCATAGGCTTTGGTGAATACGGAGAGGGTTATGTAAGGTTTGCCCTTGTGGAGAACGAACACCGTATTAGGCAAGCGGTAAGAGGTATAAAGAAAGCCTTCGAAAGGTTTACCCAGAGAGTTTAACCCCTTGCTACAAAGTAGGCATGCACTTCAGAAGCACCAACGGAAAGAAGCAGGTAGGCTAACCGCCGCACCGTTGAACCTGTGGTAAGAAGGTCATCAACCACAAGCACCCTCTTACCCTCTATGTAATCTATAAACTCTTCCCTGAGCCTGTGTCCTAAAACCGCCCTTTCTCTCTCTTCCTTTTTGAGCGTTGAAAGAGGAGGGTTAAGGTCCAGTCTTTTGAAAACCTTCATGCAAGGAATTTCAGCTCCCGTGAGTATATGTTCTATATGGTTAAAACCTCTGAGCCAAAACCTCCTTATGTTCAAGGAGGGAAAAGTTATTATATCTGGCTCAACTTCCCTTATGTATTCCCAAAGGTGGTTCTTTATGGTTGAACCGAGCCTATGGGCGAGGGCCTTAGAATTATGAAACTTTATGCAATGTATAACCTCTTTTAGTATTCCATCGTAGAGCCCAAAAACTCTGTATGAAAACACGTATTCAATTCTCTGAGAGTAATCCATAGGGTGGTAGGGTTTTAAGCTTCCAAGGCATTGACTACAGATAAAACCCTGCTCTTGCCCGAGGAAGAAGGCATTACAAGCCCTGCACCTGTTTTGCGCAAGACCAAGGAGCTGTAGAAGACCAATCAAAGGTAGCCCTCCCTTTTCATTGATACATAACTTCCCGCACCTATTATGATATGGTCAAGAAGTTCAAACCCCATTAGCTCACAGGCTTTTTTTACCCTATGGGTAAAATCCATGTCTTCCTTGGACGGCTTTGGACTTCCCTTGGGGTGGTTGTGAGCCAATAGTATGCTGTAACAGGCTGTATTTATAGCATGATAGAGAATTTCTTTTGGTTCCGCATACAATGCATTCATCCTTCCTATGGCTATAGTTTCATAGGAAAGTAGTTTGTTGGTGGGGCTAAGGTATAGGGCTATTAGGTATTCCTTTCGGTCATCTACCTTTTCTCTCAGAAACCTGTAAGCATCTTCTGGGTTGTTTATGTATACACCTTCGTAAGGGTCATTTATTCTCTTTGTAAGCTCCAAAAGTGCCTTTATCTGACAGGCTTTGGCTTCGCCTACTCCTTTAAACTTTTCTGTAATTTCCTGAGGTGAGAGTTTTGAAAGCTTCTGCCATCCAAAAGCTAAAAGCTCCCTTGAAAGGGAAAGCACATCCATATCTTTCGTGCCAGACCCAAGTACTATGGCCAAGAGCTCTTCGTCGGTAAGCTTTTGAGGTCCAAACTGGAGCATTCTTTCCCTTGGTTTTAGACTATCGGGCATATGCTTTATACTTTTACTCCTCCTGTACATCCCTTTCCACCATAACCTTTATAATGCTCCTTTCATTTCTTTGCACCACTTTGAAGCGATAGCCACCGTATCTGACCACATGCCCCTTTTCTGGAAGCCCCTTGGTGTAGAAACACAGGAAACCACCCAAGGTGGTATAAGGACCTTCTGGGAATTCTAAATTTAGGACCCTTTCTACCTTCTCCTTTTCCGTGCTTCCCTCCATTATCCAACGCTGTTTTTCTATTTGAAGAATTTCTTCTTCTTCCACTTCTACACCATCACCAAATCCACCTATTATATAGCTCTGCAGGTCATCCCAGGTAACTATGCCCAAGAGGTTTCCCCTTTCGTCCACAACGACACCCATCTGTTCCTTTCCACTTTTAAAGACCTCAAAGGCTCTTTCTAAGGTGGTAAACTCTGAAAAATACTGAACAGGTCTTATAAGCTCCTTTATAAACCTTGCGTGCTTTGCCTGAATGAGGTCAAATAGGTCTACGTACCCCACTATTTGGTCTACCCTTTTCCTGTATACTGGCAGGCGTCTGTACTTGCTTTCTTTTATTATTCTCATAACCTGCTCCACGCTTGCACTTTCCTCTACCATTACCACTTCCTGTATGGGTTTTATCTCCTCGGTTATAAAGAGGTCCCTTAGGGTAGCTATGCGCATGGCAACCCTCAGGTTTTCTTCCTTTGAAGAGATGTCCTCCATAAGCCTAAGCAGGTCCTCTTTGTGGAGTTTTTCCTCATACTTGTCTTTGAGCATGTCTGTTATAGACCTGCTCATCAATCGGACTGCAGTGAGAAGGGGATGTGTAAAGGTTTTTAGCTTGTTTAATATCCATAAGGATGGTACAAAGATTCTCTCCGCATGCTTCTGAAAAAGGCTTTTGGGAAGAAGTTCCCCGAAAAGTAAGGTAAAGACCACGAGGCTTGCGGAAAGAAACAGCTCAAAACCTTTAAGTAGGGTTATATACTGTGACAGCTCCATTACCGCAAGGGTGTAGAAGGTGGAGGCAAAGACTATGCTCACCGTATAGCCTAACATAGTGAGGGTTATGTATTCTTCTGGGTTTTCGTAGAAATCTTTCAAAAAGCTTTGTTTAGTCCTCTCGTACTGGCTTAAAACCCTCCCTTTGTCTACGCTCACCAGAGCAATTTCAGAACCTGCAAAGAAAGCCTCGAGAAGTATAAAGAAGAAAGCACCAAGAAGAAAGCCTATAATCTCCATCCTACCGCCACCCTATCCTGACCAGAGTAATCCTTGTGAACCTCAACCTTATAGCCCAAAGGCTCAAAAATCTCCTTTATTACGCTTCCTTGGTCGTGCCCTATTTCAAAGACAAAAAAACCATCTTTCTTAATATACTTGTCCAATTCCTTGCTTACCTCTTGGTAAAACTCCCAGCCCTTCATACCGCCTATAAGAGAATTATAACCTTCAAACCTAAGGGCTTTTGGCAGGCTCTCCCAAAGGTATGAAGGTATATAGGGTGGGTTTGAAACGAGAAAGTCAAAGGCAAAAGGCCTTACCGCTTGAAAAAGACTTCCACCAAAGATAAGAAATCTCTGGGAGACTCCATGTCTTTTTGCATTTTTCTTGGCAAGCTTTAAAGCCTTTATGTTTATATCGTTGCCCACCATCTTAAGCTCCTTTTTGTGGATGAGCAAAGTTATGCTTATGCATCCTGTCCCAACACCCAACTCAATTCCAATGGCCGGCTCGGCTTTATCAAGCCTTTTTAAGACCTCATCTACCAAAAGTTCCGTTTCTGGTCTTGGAATGAGAACGCCCTCCTCCACATAAAAGTGTGTCCATAAAACTCCCACTCACCAAGTATGTACTGAAGTGGGTATCCTTCTTCTAACTTTTGGAGGTTTTTTAGGAAAGACTGGACTACTTCAGACGGCACAGGATGCTCTTCCATAAGTGGAAGCTTTTTATGGTCTGTTTTCAGCAGGTGTGCCAGAAGGAGGGTTTTTTCCCTGAGGGAGGTTTTGCTGGGTTTGAACAGGAGGTCTCTGACTTTCATCCTTTATAAGAGACCCTTTTCTGGAGGGGTGAGTAAGTGCCAGTAAGATGGCTAAAGCCATCAGGGAAAAACCTAACCAGTAGGTAGCCTTTGTAAGTATGGTATCCACGCCACCGGGTCCAAACACGCCCTGCCCCATACCGCCAAAGGCACTGCCCACATCCCCTCTGCTCCTTTGCAGGAGCACCACCACCACAAGCATAAGAGCCACAAGAATAAAAATCGTAAGAAGCAGGTAATACATCGTTAATATTATACATCCAGTTTTCCATCCCTTAGCCTGTATATGCGGTCAAAGTAGACCTTGAGCTCCTCGTTGTGCGTTGCTACAAGCAAGCTAACTCCCCTTTCTTCTCTCAACCTCAAAAAGAGCTCAAATATCCTCCTACCCTCTGCGATATCGAGGTTGCCCGTAGGTTCGTCAGCCAGTAGTATGCTTGGCTCTAGCATTAGTGCCCTTCCTATGGCTACCCTTTGCTGTTCACCGCCTGACAGCTGGCTGGGTCTGTGCTTTAGGCGGTTAGTAAGCCTGAGGTACTCAAGTATTTCCATAGCCTTATCCTTCGGGTTTTTTATGCCAGCCAGCTCTCCTATCAAGGTAAGGTTTTCAAGCACGCTAAAATCCTCCAGTAGGTAATAGAACTGAAAGATAAAGGCTACGTACTTCTGTCTGAGGTAAGCCAGCTCGTCCTCTCCCATCCTCGTTATGTCATGCCCCATAAGGTAAACCTCGCCCTTAGTAGGTTTTTCAAGACCTGCCACTATGTGCAAGAGGGTGCTCTTGCCAGAGCCAGAGGGTCCCATAAGACCAACTACTTCACCCTTGTACACCTCCACGTTAACATCCTTTAGAGCCTCAACCCCGTTGGGAAAGACCTTCCACAGGTTTTTTGTGTGGATGACCTTACTCATTTCTCAACACCTGGACTATACTTTGCCTGCTCGCCTTGTAAGCGGGCAAAAGACTTGCTAAGAGAGAAAGGAGAATGGCACCAACCAACGTAAACAAAATATCACCCATTTCAAAGTGTGCGGGAATATGGTCCATAAGGTATACATCCGCAGGAACCCTTATGAGCTTGTACTGATTTATAAGATAACCACCAAAAAGGGAAAGTCCAAAACCCAAAACAGTCCCCGCAATTCCCAGAATGAGACCCTGAAGGAGGAATATAAGAAGGACCTGCCTTTTCCTGAGACCAAAGGTCCTCAAGACCGCTATGTCCCTTACCTTCTCCCTTACTTTCATAAAGAGAAGACTGGTTATGTTGAAGGAGGCTATAAGAACCATAAGCATGAGCACGAAGGATATGCCAACTTTCTCCAGCTCGAGAGCGTTGAAAAGGGGTTTGTTTAAGTCTATCCAAGAACGCGCTATAGCATCAATGCCTATGACTTTTTCTATTCTATGCTTTACATCTTGAGCCTTGTAGGGGTCTTTTAAGTACACTTCATAACCGAGTAGTTGATAGTCATCACCGAAAAAGTCTTTTGCCCTCTGCTCTTCCATGATTACCGTAGCATAATCCTGGTCAAAAACACCCTTTTGGAAAACACCTTCTACTTTGAAGGACCTTACCTTAGGTAAAAAGCCAAAGGGTGTTCGCCTGCCCATAGGAGAAAGAAGCAATACTTCTTCCCCCTTCTTTATACCAAGCACATCCGCAAGCCCTGCACCTACAGCTACACCATCAAAGGTTTCCACGCCGTAAACCTTCTTTATGTCCTCTTTACTCATAGCTTTGACGCTTACGCTAAAGATTCTTCCATCCTTTGAAACAAGCCCCTGATATAGGACCACTGCGTAAACCCTTTCCACACCCTTAACGCTCTCTATTGTCTGCTTTTTTTCTTCTGCACTTTCCTGATTTAGAAGGCTTACTATTATGTGGGGGGATGTCGAGAGAATTTTCTCCTTGAGTGCCTGCTGAAAGCCTGCAAAGACAGCCATTGTAAGAAGGAGGGCGGACACTCCCAGAATAATACCCAGAAGCGCCACAAAGGAAACGAGTTGTGTGGACCCCTTTCCCGAAAGTAGATACCTAAAGGAAAGCCTCAGCAGAGGAATCATAGTGATTTTAGTTGCTCCAGAATTTCCCTCTGTCTTCTTATGACGTACTGTCTTATTTTCTTTGTGTATTCTTCCTTCAGGGTTATTCTAAAGCCTAATCTTATGTACACATCCCCTTCCCTGCTTATTATGTTCTTCAGCTCTCCCTGGGCTTTTACCGTACCTTCCTTTGGCAGTTCTATCTCTATGTCAAAGGGGGTATGTATTTTTAGGGTGTCGGTTGCAATCTCTGAAAGAATATCCACAAAGGTATTTGCCTCCTCGTTGTGTATGATTACACCTACACCAGACTCGCTTATATCCACTGCTTTTGTTTTTATTATGCATTTATCTTCTACACAAAAGGATACGTAAACGGGCTCCTTCTCTGTAGGTTCAACTCTTATAAACTCCCTAAGTATGATAGGTGGTGCTGGCACGGGAGCATCCACTTCTAAAACCAGTTCATCTCTTATGTTGCTAAACACTTTACATATTAGGAACAATTCTCCTATTTTTATGTAGACGGGTATTTTGTCGGAGAAGACGTGTTTGAATTTACACCTTCCGAAATCAAAGCTAACAAACCTTTCTTGTGGGGAAACCCATCTTATGGGAAGTTTTGCCCTTATGGGAATCTCCTTCCATGAGGTTATGACCTCACACTCCCTTTCCCCTTCTAAGTCTCTGAGTATGTCTGTGAGCGTCATAATTTTATTATACCTTCCTCAGTTATTATAGCGGTTATGTTTTCTGGTGGCGTTATATCAAAAGCAAGATGAAGAGCAGGGGACCCATCTGGGGCTATGGGCACATGCTTTATGAACTTTAACTCCATCTCGCTTCTCTCTTCTATCTTTATGCTTTCTTCTCCTATGGAGTTTTCATCAAAGGTAGATTTAGGAGCTGCTACATAAAAGGGGACGCTGTGAACCTTTGCAAGCACAGAGAGGGTGTAAGTGCCTATCTTGTTAGCCACATAATAGTCCTTTGTTATCCTGTCCGCACCAACTACAATACAATCTACAAGACCCCTTCTCATTAAAAAGCCAGCGGTTGAGTCTGTTATTATACTGTGGGGTATGCCCTCCTTTAGGAGCTCCCATGCAGTTAGCCTTGAACCCTGAAGGTAGGGTCTTGTTTCATCAACCCAGACAAATACGTCCTTTCCCAGGTAATGAGCGGACCTTATAACCCCCAATGCGGTGCCCCATCCCGCAGTGGCCAGGGCACCCGTGTTGCAATGGGTAAGTACTCTTGCGCCTTTTGGTATTAGTTGTTGACCTATCTCTCCCATGCGCTTGTTTGCCCTGTAGTCTTCTTCCTCTATGGCTTTTGCTTCTTCTTCCAGGTCCTTCCCCTCTTCCAGAGCTTTCCTCATCCTATTCAAAGCCCAAAACAGGTTATAGGCTGTAGGTCTTGTCTCCCACAGAGTTCTATAGACTAGTTCTGGGTCCTCCCCTTTCATAACGCCAAGAACAAAGCCATAAGCTGCTACGCATCCTATGGCGGGTGCACCCCTAACAGCCATATCTTTTATGGCTTTGGCTACATCCCTGTAATCTTTGAGCTGTTGCCATAACTCCTTTTCTGGAAGCACCCTTTGATCAAGAAGAAACAAACTATCTCCCTTCCACTGAAAAGCCCTAACTTCCATGTTTAAATAGTTTATGCCACTTGAAATTGTTAGCCAGAGGGATACAATGTATAATAAGCAAGGGGGAGCAATGGACGAAAGAGTAGTAGGCGTCAAGCATACTCTCGATGAGAGATATCTACAGTATCATAGCCATGCGACGAAAGATGATTTTTCTTCCGTACTCCTCCAGCTTATACAGCATGAGGACAAAGGGACTGCACCAAAGCCGGACGCTGAAAATGAAATGTTTGATTGGGTCTTAAATGTGGGTATTATAAACACCGCTGTAACCCACCAGCATTTAGAAAAATTAACAGAAGTCTTGCAGGACCAACAAAAACCCTTAGAAAAGCCAAACAGTCAAGAGGCTTTGGTAAATCATACAGCCTCTATGGGTATCCTAAATTTTATGCCAACAAATCAAGGTTTAGAAAAAATCTTAGAGGCACAACTAGAATATACACACTCTGAAAAGAAGGCTCTTTTCCCTACTTTAAAGAACGAAAGGAGCATGCTTAAAGACTACTCAAACAATAGTCATACAATAATACCCTCTAGTGCTTTGGAGACAGAGAATGCCCTCTTAGAACACATACAGAAGGATAGAAGGGACGATAACCTTTCTGTGAAGGATGCCAAAACTTACCAGTATGTGGGCAAACCTCTGGAAAATTCACCTTCATATCCCATACACTTGTTAAAGGAAAACACGCTAAACTCTCTAAACCTCGTTGAAAAATTTGTGGATGTGAAGGAAATAAAATTCTCCCAAAAGGAAGAAAATCTGGCGGGTATGCTTGTGGACACTTCCAGGAGCGAAAGTGGAAAAAGGATGCACCAAGGGCACTCCTTTGAGGTTGGGGAGCAGGAAACTACAGACTTCACACACTTTTCAGATAAAAAACACTATTCAACGGAAAGAAAAATAGAAGAAAAGCAGGATGGAGAGAATTACAAAAATGTTAGTCCTTACCAAAATGTGGAGGTTAAAGGGTTAGAAAAGGGCGTAGAGCAGGAGTTGAAAACCCAATCGGTGAAAAAGCACCAGGCTACCATAGGTTATGAACCAAAGCATGTAAGCCTTTGGGTTGAGGAAGCCAACGCGAGGCTGACCTTTCTTGGGGATAGACTTAAGCTTTTTATAAACCTGGATGACAACCTCTACAGACAGCCAACTGCTCTGGAAGTTCAAAGGCTTGTTCAATCCCTACAAAGTATGGGTATTAACCTTGAAGTGCTTAAGTTAAATGGCAACAGCCTGTACAGTTCTGACAACCGCCAAGGCGAAAGAAAAGAAGAAAGGGGAAAGACAGTCCCAGCTTTCTTAGAGGAAGAAGTTAATAGCTTTAGTCTATACCTTTAAATTCTGAAGAGTCTTAGGCGGTTTAAAATTTCCAACAAAACCTTGGCAAAGTATACGTTAGAAACAAAGGAGGCAATCGTGCCTATGGTAAGGGTGGTGGCAAAACCTTTCACTGGTCCGCTACCAAACTGAAAGAGTATAAGCGCTGCCACCAGAAGTGTTATGTGGGTATCCCAAACGGCACTTAGGGTTCTTCTGTAGCCCAGTTCTATAGACTTTCTCACACTGTTGCCAAGTCTTAACTCTTCCTTTACCCTTTCAAAGATTAGGACGTTAGAATCTACCGCTATACCCATGTTTAGTATTATTCCCGCTATGCCAGGCAGGGTAAGGGTTCCACCCAACAATACAAGACCAGCCCAGAGCATTAGGGCGTTCAGCAGTATGGAAATAGTGGCGGTAAAGCCCGCAAATTTGTACCTAAACAGAAGAATGAACACCAAAAGGGCAAACCCAGCAATACCCCCCTTTATACCCTGCTCTATGGCATCCTTACCCAAGGATGGACCCACTACCGTCTCTTGCAGAAACTCTACCTTCGTTGGCAAAGCACCAGACCTTAACACTATTGCCAGCTCTTTGGCTTCCTCTGGCGTGAAATTTCCGCTTATCTGACCTCTATCGCTTATCCTGCTTCTTATGACAGGTGCGGATAGCACCCTTTTATCCAAGACTATGGCAAGCCTTCTGCCTATATTCTGCTCTGTTGCTTGTGCGAAAAGCCTTGAACCTCTGTCTGTAAGCTCAAAGCCTACGGCGGGCATTCCAAATTCGTCCGTTGTGGTGTATGCGGTCTTTAGGTCCGCACCAGTGATAACTGGCAACTTTTCCACCAAAAACCACTCCCCACCCACTGTATCTGGGAGGAGTTCATAGTCCTTGGTTAACTTACCCTGTAATAACTCCTTTGGACCAGATTCCACCACCAATTTTAGCTCTAATAGGGCTGTCCTTCCCACTATGGATTTAGCCCTCTGCACATCTAATATGCCCGGAAGCTCTATAAGTATCCTGTCCGCACCCATGCGCGTTATAACGGGCTGGACCACACCGAGCTCATCTATTCTTTTTCTGAGCACCTCTATGGTTTGAGTTATTACTCCGCTCCTGAGCTGTTCAATTTCTGCATCCTTTAGCCTTATTAAAACAGTCCCTCCCTCTCTCTTGGTAACTGTAAACCTGGGAAATTCCTTTTCCAAAAGGTTCAAAAGCTTTGTGTAGTCTCCCTCCTCCAAAAGCTCCACACCTATACTATCCTTTCTTACAGTCACCTCCAAAATCCTTATACCAGCTTCCCTTACTTCACTTTCTATATCCTTTGCATACTTTTCGTATTCCTGCTCAAGGCTGTAGTTTATGTCGGGCTGTATAACCATGGATATACCACCCCTAAGGTCAAGACCGAGATTAATGGGCTTTAAGCTTACTATCCCAACGGAGGCTATGACAATAAAGAGGAGAAGAGCGAGGTTAAGCTTAAGGTCTCTCATGACTATGTATTATCTCACACTGCAAAGCCTCCTCCAAGTGGGAAAGATAACACTGTAGAACCCTGTTAGAGTATTCCCTAAGAGAAGAGGGTTTGAAGCTAAGCTCCCCCAGAATCAAACCTTTTGCTTTCTTATACAAGTCCTGTGCATCTTTCACAGCAAAACCCATACCTATTCTCTCGAGGAACTGTCTGAGGTCTTCTACCTTATGGGTGTAAGGTCCATACAGCACAGGTTTTCCAAAGTAGGCTGGCTCGAGCAGGTTATGACCACCAACGGGCACCAGTGTGCCACCCACAAAGGCAAGCCTCGCATGGGCATAAAGAGAAAAAAGTTCTCCAAGAGTATCCACAATCAAAACATCCCAATTTTTCTCCTCTTTACTTCTAAAGGAAACCCTATAGTCCTTAAAAATCTGTGCCACCTCTGTAGCTCTACTTACGTGCCTTGGAGCAATGACCAGCTTTAGGTCTTTAAACTCTTCCTTGAGCCTTTGAAAAACTTCTTTTACAATGGTTTCCTCTCCCGGGTGGGTGCTCCCTGCTACAAAAAGCTCCCCCTCTAGATTTATTTGTATAGGGTTGGGCTCTTCAAGGACAAACTTGAGATTTTGGCAGTTGACTACCTTTTTGCAACCGTAAGCTTGAAAGGTATTGAAGCTTTCCTCGTCCCTTGTTAGTATAAGGGCAAACTTTTTTGAGAGCCAGCGTTCAAAAAGACCTCCTTTTGCGTAGGCGTTGAGCCAGATTTTTGGAGCTTTTGTGAAGGTAAGAAAACAAGGCCACAGCTCTCTTTCCATGACAATTATAGCCATAGGTTTTAGCCTTCTTTCAAAGGACTTTACGAGAGGAGGAAGGTCTAAAGGTATTCTGTAGAGCTCGTGAAAATAGCCCTTATCCCTCTGAGATGTCAGGTAATCCCTTGCCCTAAAGGAAAAGTAGGTAAGCACCACATGATAGTCTTTGTATAGTTTTTTTAAAACAGGTCTGGCAGTGTTAAATTCCCCTACACTTGCAACGTGAAACCAGAGTTTACCTCTCTCGTTCTCCACGAATAAACTCTTCTACCATCTTCCTTGCTTGCCAGTCAGGATACTGTATGGGGGGATGCTTCATGGTGTAGGCACTAATAGAGTAAAGGGGTCCCGCTATACATCTGTCCCTTGCCAGTTTACAACATCTGACCGCATCTATCATAGAGCCAGCGCTGTTGGGTGAGTCCTCCACATCCAGCTTTAACTCCACGTACATGGGAACATCGCCAAATAGCCTGCCCTCTATCCTTATGTAGGCTATCTTTCTGTCCTTTAGCCAAGGAACCCAGTCAGAGGGTCCTATGTGAATGTTCATATCGTCTATGGCATAGGGGATAAGAGAAGAAACCGCTTCTGTCTTTGAAACCTTTTTAGTTTTTAGCCTTTCCCTTTCCAGCATGTTGAGAAAGTCCGTGTTTCCGCCAAAGTTAAGCTGGTAAGTTCTGTCTATCTTGACACCCCTGTCCAAAAACAGTTGGACTAAGGTCCTATGAACTATGGTGGCACCTACCTGAGACTTTATGTCGTCACCCACAACGGGTATGCCTTCTGCTTCAAATCTCTTTGCCCATTGGGGGTCTGAAACTATAAAAGTTGGCATACCGTTTATGAAGGAGACACCAGCTCTTAAACATGCCTCCGCATAGAATCTTGCAGCTTGCTCTGAACCAACGGGCACGTAGTTTATGAGTATGTCCGCACCAACCTCTTTTAGAATTGACACTACATCCTCCAGTTCATCCTCCTTTTCCTCGGAGAGTACAAAGCTCCTCTCTGGTGGGTAGTTTGCCATGTGGCTTGCGTAGCCATCCAGCACCTTACCCTTTCTGACTTTAACGCCACTCTTTGGAATGTTTGGTTCAAAGAGGGCGGTGCAGTTAGGTGGTGCAAATATAGCCTCGGATATATCCTTGCCCACCTTTCTGGCGTCAATGTCCCATGCGGCAACCACCTCAATATCCCAGGGCTTATAACCACCTACATCCTCAAACATCAAACCGCTAACATCTTCCTTATGCTTTGCATAGTAGTGTATGCCTTGAATTAAACTGCTGGCACAGTTGCCCACACCCGCTATAGCCACTCTTATTTTTGACATTTTGACCTCCGTAAAGGCTTCATAATATTATAACAGCATACTTGGCATCAAAAGTCCAAAAAACCTGTGTAGGACTTCGGCTTTTTAGCCGTAAACAATGATTTTCTATACAAGAAATGCCTAAAGGTTTTCAAAAGTTTATAATATTATATACAGCATGAAGGTTCTTCTTGTCTTCTATTCTCAGCTTCTTGAGGAGAGTGACCTTATACAGAAGGTTAGCGAGAAGGTAAACCTTTTGAAAAAGCTAATAGGACCAGACAGCCTATATGCAACCATAACCACTGAGATGAAAGATTTCTTGGACAAATTTCCAGACTTGGTGTTTATAAGAAACGACAGAGGGACCTTTATTTACGGGCTCTACAAGGGGTTAAGGAAGTTGAGAGGGAATGATGTTCTTGTTATTGACCCATCTCAGGTTATAAACCTGGAGAAGCTCAGGGAAATCATAGCAAAGAAAAGAAAGAATGTACTGCATGTTTTTGATGGTAGATGGAAAGGCTTGGCCCTTTTCAGACTTATAGATTTAGATTACTATATAAGAGCCTTGGAATCTTTCCTTTCGGAAGAAGGAGACATGCGCGAGGTTATGGATAGGGTCAAGGTGGATTATGGTATAGAATATGAAAGCTTGTGAGGAGGTTCACTATGGAAGAGATAATTGTGGGTAAATACGTAGTAAGAAGAGACAGATATTACACAAAGGACCATGAATGGGCATTGGTCAAGGGAAACAAAGCATGGATAGGCATAACAGACTATGCACAGAAAGAGTTAGGCGATGTGGTCTATGTGGACCTGCCTCAGGTTGGTGAAAGCTACGAAAGCGGGGACACATTAGCCAACATAGAATCTGTAAAGAGCGTGTCCCCCATCTATTCACCCCTCACTGGCACTGTAGTGGAAGTTAATGAAACCCTCGGGGATGAACCGCACCTTCTAAACGAATCCCCCTATGAGGATGGCTGGATTGCGGTCCTTGAGCTCTCAGACCCTATGGAAGTGGAAGACTTAATGCCTGCAGAGGATTACGCACAACTTCTTGTAGAGATAATTAAGGAAGAAAAGGGTGAGACTGTAAGGCTTGGGTTGCCAGAGGAGGAAGAAGAAAGGATTGAAGAATCTTTAGAGGCTTTGCCAGAGGAAGAATTAGGATACGAAGAAAGGGAAAGATAGATGTACATACCCCACTCGGAGGAGGAGACTCAGAAAATACTAAAGTTTTTGGGTCTCTCTTCTCTTGAGGACCTTTTTTCCCATATAGATTCATTCCTTCTGTCGGAGCCTAAACTGCCAAGGGGTAAAAGTGAGGAGGAGCTCAGAAGATACTTTAAGGATGTAAGCTCTCAAAACAAAAGTCTGGTTTGCTTTGCCGGTTTTGGTGCTTACGATAGGATAGTGCCCTCCGTCATATGGCAGATTCTAAACAGGGGGGAGTTTCTTACAGCCTATACACCCTATCAGTCCGAAGCTTCGCAGGGAACACTGCAGGCAATCTTTGAGTATCAGAGTCTAATGTGTGAGCTGACCGGCATGGATGTTGCTAATGCAGGCGTGTACGATGGCGGGTCTGCACTCGCGGAAGCCATACTCATGGCAAGAGCTATAAGGGGCGAAGGTTTTAGGGTTGTGCTTTCTGAAGGTATACATCCTTACTACAGAGAAGTTGTTAAGACTTATCTTATGGGATATAAGGATGAGATAATTCTGAGCTCCTTGGAGGAAAGAGGATATACGGACCTGAATAGGCTTGAAGATTTTGTTAAGGATGGTAAAGCTCACGCTCTTGCGGTACAGTATCCCAACTTTCTGGGCTTTGTGGAGCCTCTTGAGGAAATTGCCTGGGTTTCAAAAAGGTATGAGGTGCCACTGGTGGTGGTCTGTGACCCTGTAGCTTTGGCCCTATTAAAACCGCCTGGTGAGTTAGGTGCTGATATAGTGGTGGGAGAGGGTCAACAGATGGGTATCCCCTTGAACTTTGGTGGACCCTATGCTGGCTTTTTCTGCACTAAGATGGAGTATGTGAGGAAGATGCCCGGTAGGCTGGTAGGCATGGCTGAAGATGTAGAAGGAAAAAGAGCTTTTACGCTTGTTTTGCAAACCAGAGAACAGCACATTAGAAGAGAGAGAGCCACTTCCAACATATGCACAAACCAGAACCTTATGGCTCTTGCCAATCTCCTTTACATGGTTCTTTTGGGAAAGGAAGGCATAAAAGAAGTGGCAGTCCAGAGCCTTTCAAAGGCGATTTATTTCAAAGAAAGGCTTCTTGAGTTGGGTCTTAAAGAGGTCTATACGGGTAAGCATCTGTGGGAGTTTCCACTAAGGGGCATGAAGGTCAAAGAGCTCTATGAAAAGGCTTTGAAAGCAGGCTTTCTCTTTGGTGTGCCTTTGGAAAGTTTTGGATATGCAGATACGCTTCTAATTGCGGTTACTGAAAAGAGGACTAAGGAAGAAATGGATAGGTTGGTAGAGGCTTTAGCTTAGACTCTGTATTTATCCGCTTCCTGCGGCAGGAAGTTTATCCTCGCATTTTTTTAGATTCTCTTTTTTATTGCTAAACTCACATCCTTGAGGAGGAGATAAAACACGGGCATGCTTCCGAGAAGTGCCCACGCGCCTGCAAGAAAAAGGGTTGAGCCAAAGGCGTCCGAAAAGGCATAAAGGTTTTGGAGCTGATAGACCATAGCCTTTGCCTTTTCCTCTGCCTGATGGGTGTAGAGGGATAGCCACTGGGAGGCTTCGTGCAGTTTTAGCTCAAGCCATTGAGAGTTTTGTATCTCCGTGCTTCTTTGAAAATTTTCTGCGGTAAACCTTTGTAGGTCGTTGGTAGCTATGGCTGTGCCAAAAGAACCTCCCACAAACCTTATGTAGTGCATAAGGCTCACACCAAGCGTAGTCTTTTCCCCCAGCTTCTTCAGTGCAAGCTGTGTAATGGGTGCAAAGAAAAAACCCATGCCAGCACCCATGGCAATAAGGTAAAGCACTGCGGTGTTTCCGGGTGTAAAGTAGTTAAGCTTTGGCAAGAGAAAAAAGCTAACAGCCAGATATAGAAAAGTGGCTATGTAAAGAGCAAGCTTAGGGGACTTTTTGTCGGAAAGTATGCCGGCCACAGGCGAGAGAAGTCCTATGGTTATAGCCATGGGGAGTATGGCAAGCCCTGCCTGAAAGGTGGTGTATCCCTTTAACTTTTCAAAGTATAGGGGTATTAGGTAAAAAACCTGATACATGGAAAACCCAAGCACAAAGCAGTAAACCCAAAAGGCAATTAAAAACTCTTTTATCTTAAGTATGGAGGGGTCTATTAACTTTTCCTTTGAAAGGAGCTCAGACAGCAAAAACAAAAGAAAGGAAAAAAGTGATACGAGGCTAAGATAAAGTATAAAGTCGCTGGCAAACCAGCCCTCCTTCTGACCTCTTGAAAGAACTATAAGAAGGCTGACAGTAGCCACTGATATAAAAAGGTATGAAAGAAAGTTCAACCTTATGGTGTGAGCTGGTTTGTAGTCCTTGAGGAAAAAAAGAGCAAGGGTAAAGTTTATAATTCCTATAGGCAAGTTTATGTAAAAAATCCAACGCCAGTCTACGTGTTCCGTTATCCATCCGCCCAGGGTAGGACCCAGCGCCGGTGCAAAGCTTACACCAAGCCCGTATATGCCCATAGCAAGACCCCTTTTCTCTGGTGCGTAGGCAGAAAAGAGCAAAGCTTCCGCACTGACCACTATAAGGGACTCACCAAAACCCTGCACTGCCCTTGCGGTTATCATCCACTCAAGGGACTGAGCCTGACCGCAGAAAAAGGAGGCTGTGGTAAACAAAAACAAGCCAGAGAGAAAAACCTTCTTCAAACCTACAAAGCTCTCCAACCACTCTACCAGCAAAATAGCTGTGGCGGCGGCGGTCATGTAAGAAGTTATTACCCACTGGACACCATACAGGTCTGTGCTGAGGGGCGCCATCATCTTAGGCACCACTATGTCCACTATGGTAGTGTCCAGTATTGCCATAAAGACGCCCACCATCAGGGAAAGGGTAAGAAGGACTCTTTCACCCGAAGAGAGAGTCTCGTGAAAAGCACTTTCCTTCATTCCCTTTTTATCTCCACTCTTCCACCCATACCCACCCTTAAAATCTTTGTGTCACCCTCAGTGATTTTTATCTTTACGGGTATCCTCTGCACCACCTTGGTAAACTCGCCCGCAGACACATCCCTAGGCACCAGTGCAAAGGTAGCAGCGGAAGCAGGGCTTATCTCCTCTACAAAACCCTCAAGCACTATGTGGGGATATGCATCAAGCCTCACGTAAGCCTTTGAGCCAACCTTTACACCTCTTAGCTTCGTCTCTTCCAACAAAGCCTCTATATAATAGCTGTCCTTTTCTATGAGGCTGAAGGCTGGCTGTCCAACCCCAACCGTGTCCCCTACGCTTATAAACCTCTTTGCTACTATACCCTTCACCGGTGAATAAAGCTTTGTTTTTTCTACGTCTAACTTTGCCTTTTCCAGCTGAGCTTTTAGTCCTTCTATTTCACCATCTAAAGCTCTAAGTTGTGCCCTAATCTCTTCTACTCTTTTCCTTTCCACTTTTGTAACTTCAAGGTCCTTTTTAGCCTTTAGGTATACAGCTCTGACCTCTTGCAACTGTTCTTCGAGGGCTTTTTTCCTAATCATGAGGCTTTTGTAGGTGGTGTCCACCTGTTCAAACTTCTGTCTTGGTATAAGACCCTCCTTAAGGAGGTTTTCCATCCTCTCTCTGTCCCTTGATGCCTGCTGTAACTGTACACCTAGCTCTTCAATCTGCCTCAAGATTGCCCGTTCCTTTGACTCTATTTCCCTTAAGCTTTCTTCGGATATGCCTACCTTTAGCTCTATTTGTTTCTGTGCCCTTTCCAGTTGCAAGGCTAAGCCGTCCCTTTGTGCCAAAAGAGAAGATAGTTTACCCTCCATGGCATTGAGTTGTAGCTTGTAGTTCTCCGGGTCTATCCTTGCAAGGGGCTCGCCCTTTTCTACGTGGTCTCCTACATCCTTGTAAACTTCTACCACTTTACCGTTTACCTCAAAGGCTACATTACTCATGCTCTCAGACCTTACGAAGACCGCATCGGTTATGGCATATTCCATCCTATGCTTTATCCACCTGTAGGAGAGAAAGCCAAAAAGAAAGAGCATGAGGATTATAAGCCCCACACCCAGCTTTTTCATAAGTCTCCCACCTGACGCAGTATTTGGTAGTAAGCCTTCAGGAGCTCGTAGTAGGCTATTACCTTAGCCTTTCTGGCTTGGGTGAGGCTTGCTTCAGCCTGAAGCAGGTCAGTCCCGCTTATTATTTGATTTTTATACTGCTCAAGAGAAAGCCTGTAAAACTCCTCCGCAAACCTAAGGGATTCTTCAGCAACCCTTAGGTTATCCTTGGCGGTCAAGTAGTTTTCGTAAGCAACTTTCAGAGAAAGTAAGACACTGTCGATTACATCCCTTAACTCTTCCCTTGCTCTCTTTTCTTCTTCCGCTTGTGCCAAAGCCCTGTAGTATGGGTAAAGAGACTGAAAGTTTAAGCTAAGGCCGGCGCTCAGCACAAATGTACCCTTTGGGCTTAAGGCAGGGTTTTGGTCAGAGTAGCTATACAGAGCCTCCACAAAGAGCTTGGGATAGAGCTGGGAAAGTTCTATGTCTTTTTGATTCTTGGCTATCCGCAACCTTTCCTTCGTAAGCCTTATGATTGGTCTGTTTTGTAGGGCTTTTTCTGTTAGGCTTTCCAGCTTAGGAATAGATGGTTCCAAGAGGGGTGGTTTTAATTCTTTTAGCTTTTCCTCTTTTATACCCGTTAGCCTTGAAAGGTTTGACAAAGCTGTTCGGTAGTTGCCCTCCGCTTGCCTTAGGTCTCTTTCCACCTCCGCAAGCCTGACCTTTGCCTGAAGCACATCAGTGATAGCCACGAGTCCTTCCTTGAAGAAGGCTTCTCTTTGTTTGAGGTTTGAGGCTATGGCTTCCCTTTGCTTTTTTGCGACTTCCAAGAGCTCCAAGGTGGACAAAACAGAAAGGTAGGCTTCTACCACTTCAAGCTTTACGCTCAGCAAAGTCTCTTCGTAGTCCATTTCAGAGATGTTAAGAAAGCTTTTAGATATTTGAACCTTGGAAGACCTAAGACCACCATCGTAAAGGCTCTGTCTTAGCCCTACTTGAAGGCTTTGATAGGTTCTTTTTGAAGTGCTTACCTCTGTAACTGGAAAGCCCGCAAAGGATGGGATTTGTATAGATTGCCCTTCTTGCTGAAAGTGCAGTTTGTATCCTGCAAGAAACTCAGGATAGTAAAGCTGTCTATCAGCCTTTAGGTTTAGCCTTGCGGATTCTATTGCGTACCTCTTGGCGAGAAGCTTAGGGTTTTCTTGTAAAGCGGACTGGAGAAGCTCCTCAAGGCTCAGAGAAAAGGAAAAGCCCAACCACATCAAAAGGAGCATCAACCACATTTTAGACCTATAAACAGGATATTAAGCCCCTCCCGGGCCTCTTTGAGAACCTCCTCTATGGGAGCATTGATTAACAGCAGTTTTTCCATGTATATGAGTCTTACGTATCCAATTATGAGGTTAACCACAGTCTCAACATTTCCACACAGAAACTCACCCTTTTCATAGCCCTTTCTCACCATCTGGATAAGAAGCTCCCTTATATTACCCATGTGTTTCTGATGAAGCCTTCTAAAATCTTCCTTGCTACACAAAAGCTCAAAGAAGAGCACGTAGGCTATATGTCTATCCTCGTAGCATTCTATTAGGAAGTCCTCAATATGACCTTTTATGGCATCTTCTGCGGAAACCCCTTTCCTTAGCCACCTTTCCATGATTTGTATAGTCCTCTCTGCCATGGCATTGACAAGCTCTTCCATGAGCTTTTCCTTGCTCTTAAAGTAGAAGTAGAAGGCACCCTTTGAAAGCCCCGCATGTTTAACTATGTCCTCTACCGTTGTGTTGCTGTATCCTCTCTGTGAGAAGAGTTCCTTTGCTGAGTTTAGAAGCCTTTCCTTTGCGTTCATCTTGTTAACCTTTCAAGCCTTGCTATGGTTGTGTTGTAGAGGTACAGAAGAAGGTAATGATTTTGTAAGGTGTTGTTGTAGTTGTTCACTGCATCCAAAACCTCCAGCTGTGTGGCTACGCCAACGCGGTACCTTTCTGTAGAGAGCCTTAGGCTCTCCCTTGAAGCCTCCAAGGAAAGCTCAGAAGCCCTAAGCTGTGATTTGAGGGAATTTATGTCCAAAAGGGTCTTTGAAAGCTCCGCACTTTGAGAAAGCTCCGTATCTTTTAAGATTTCCTCTTGCTTTAGCACGTCCAACCTTGCCTGTGCTACGCTTGCTTCACGGGCAAAGCCGTCAAAAAGATTGTAGTCAAGCCTTGCACCAAAGGTATAGCCTTCTACCATACTTTCAGACCCTCCAACCCTTGCTGTGTTGCCCTGGTAGGTTACAAAGAGGTTTATGCTGGGATAATACTGGGCTTTTTGAACTTCTACGATTTTACGGAGAACTTCAAGGCTTTTCCTTGCTACTTTTATGGTGCTGTTGTTTTCAAGGAGCTTTCTGTAGTCTTCGTCCGCAAGGCTTGCCTGCTCCAACTTCCCCTGCACCTCTAAATCCCTTTCATACCTAAGAAACTTCTTAAAGTCTTCTATGCTCTTTTTGTAGTCCGCCGTGACATTTTCCAGATTAGCCCTTGCGCTCTCAAGTTGAGCCTTTGACCTCATGAGTTCTACCTTTGGAATAATGCCAGCCTTGAACTTTGCCTCCGTCTGTTTGTAGTTTTCTTCCCAGTATTTGAGGTTTTCTTGAGCTATGTTCACCAGCTCTTTTTTGTAAAGTAAGGCATAAAAGAGTTGTTTTGTTTGAAACTTGACCTCTCTTATGACATCCTCAAGTATGAGGTTCTGAAGCTCTTTCTGCCCCCTTGCTAGGGATATGCCCTCAAAGACAGCACGGTTAAAAACCGTTTGTTCTAGGTTTAAAAGGTAGCTGTGCCTGTTTTTGGGCGTAAAACCAAAGGCAAGCTCTCCGCCAAGCCTTGTGTAGCTGTATGAGAAGCCTACCCTTGGTAGTATGCCAGCCCTTGCCTTTCTTATGTTTTCTTCGGCTTTCTGAAGGTCTATGCTGGAAAGCCTTACAGATGTGTTGTTCTTTATAGCAAGCTCTACCGCTTCATCAAGGGTAAGACCCCATCCAAGGACAAAGCTAATAAAAAACAGCACCAGAGCAATTAAGCTCATCTTACCTCCACCTTCATACCCTGCTGAAGTACATAAGCGTTATCAAGGGCTATACCTTCCCCTTCTTTTAGGTCTCCCCTCACGTAAACTACACCTTCCCCTTGCCTTATTACCTCTACCTCTACAGGTTGTGCCATACCATCTTTTATACGCCAAACAACCTTCTTGTTGCCTTGAATTACTACAGACCTCTCTGGAACCGCAAAGGCCCTTTCAACCTTGGTGACAAGCCTTGCTTCACCGTACATGCTGGGTTTTAGCTTACCCTCTGGGTTTGAAAGCTTTGCTTTTATGGTTATAAGCCTGTTTGCGTCCGCAGTGGGCGATATGAAGAAAATCTTTCCTTCAAAGTCTCCAAAGGGTTCTACTTTTATCAGAACCTTTGAGCCCTGTTTTGCGTAAGGCAGGTATTCCTGAGGCACTTGAAAGACAAACCTTATTGGGTCCAGCGTCACGAGCCTAAAGCTTTGACTCTGAGGCGTAATATAGTCTCCTATGTTTACAAACCTCTGGGCTATGTATCCAGAAAAGGGTGCGGTAAGTGTAGTCCTCTGTAGGTTTAGCTTTAGGTTAGATAGCTGGGCTTGTAAACTTCTTATCACTTCCTCCTGAGCTTTCAATTGAGTTTTAATGTTCTCGTATTCTTCTCTGGCTATAAGTTCCCTCTCAAAGAGAAATCTTCTCCTTTCCTCTGTAGCTCTGAGATTTTCGTAGTTTGCCCTTGCCTGTGCTATTTGAGCCTCCAGCTGTCTGACAGAATTTTCGTAGTCCGCAGGGTCTATCTTTAAAAGTGCTTGCCCGCTCCTTACAAAACTGCCTTCATCCACAAACAAGTCTATTACCCTTCCGCTTACCAAAGGTCTGAGAATTACATCCCTCTCACCCTCAAAATATCCCTTTGTGATGTATTCTATGGGAACCTCCTCAGACTTAACTTGGTACAGGCTCACTACTATCCTTCTCTCCGCAGGTTGTTGAGCCTTTTGGTCCTTAGCTTGCCTTTGGCAAGAGAAAAGCAACAGCACGGAGAAAAACAAGAGCAAAAACCTTAACATGGTAATGTTTATTATAACATACTGACTGGTCGGTTTGTTATAATATAGCCTGTTATGTATCGCTTTTTCATACATAGACCTGTAACCTCTTGGATGTTCATGATAGCTTTTATAATCCTCGGACTTTACTCCTTAAGGAACATGCCCCTTGACAGGCTCCCTGACGTGGACTTCCCTACAGTCTCCATAGTGACCACTTACCCCGGTGCCAATGCCTACGTGGTGGATGTGAACGTAACCCGGGAAATAGAAGACCAGATAGCCACCATAAGCGGTATAGAGAGCATTTCTTCTGCCAGCTTTGCCGGCACTTCTCGCATAACCATAACCTTTTCCCTTGAGAAGGATATAGATGTAGCTGCTCAAGAAGTTAGAGATGCGGTTCAAAGGGCTATGAGAAGGCTTCCCGAGGGTGTAGACCCTCCCGTAGTGAGAAAGGTGGACACATCTCTCTCGCCTGTGTTTGTGACGCTTCTACATTCCAAAACCGCCGACTATCAAACCCTTGCCTACTGGGCTGACAAGGTAATAAAAAGAGAGTTTGAAAGGATAAACGGTGTGGGGCAGGTGGACCTTGGCGGTTTCAGGGACAATGTGCTTTGGGTCAGGGTTGACCCAGAAAAGCTCTATTCACGAGGGCTTGCCCTTCAGGATGTTCTGGACGCAGTCAACAAAAACCATATGGAAGCTCCGGCTGGTGCCATATACGGCAGTGGTAGGGAATACATTCTGAGGCTTTACGGCAAGGTTCAAGAGCCCAAGGAGCTGGAAGATGTTTACATAAGAAACGGTGTGAGGCTCAGAGATGTTGGCTTCGTGGAGTTTACCACCGATGAGTTTAGGGGTATGTCAAGGTACATGGGTGAGCAAGCTGTTGCCCTGGTAGTTTACAAGCAATCAAAGACAAACACTGTCCAGGTGGTGGATGCGGTAAAGGCAAAGATGGAGGAGATAAACCGCCAGCTTCCACCGGGCATGAGAATGGATTACACTCTTGATACTTCAATATTCGTAAAGGACAGTGTAAAGGCTGCCATAGAAGAAATCATAATAGGAAGCCTGCTTACAGCCCTCGTAGTTTACTTCTTCTTGGGGAGCTTTAGGCTTACCCTTGTACCCATATTTGCCATACCTATAACCCTTCTGGGGACCATATTTTTCATCTATCAGCTTGGGAATTCTCTGAACACCTTTACCCTCTTAGCCCTCGCCGTTGCGGTGGGTATAGTCATAGATGACGCTATAGTTGTTTTGGAAAGCATATACAGAAGGAGGTACGAGGAAGGTTTAAAACCCCTTGAGGCTGGAGAGGTTGGAACGGGTATAGTTATATTTGCCTTGCTTGCCTCCACAGCATCATTGGTTATTGTGTTCATACCCATAATATTTTTGAAGGGTGTGGTGGGAAAGCTTTTTGGGAGCTTTGCTCTCACTCTTACAATAGCCATAGCCCTATCCTATCTTGTAGCCATATCCTTTACCCCAATGGCGGTCTCAAGACTGCTCTCTGGCTCACCACCTTCCAATCCTTTCACCAGAGCCTATGAGAAGTTTGAAAACCTATTTGACAGGTCTCTAAGGTGGTCCTTAGACCACAAGCTGTTAGTAATAAGCGTTTCTCTGTTAAGTGTGTTTATTGGCTTCCAGCTTTTCAGGATTACAAAGAAAGAGTTTTTTCCCATCACCGACGAGGGTAGGTTTCTGGTTAGGTTTGAAACGCCTACGGGCTCTTCCTTTGAATACACAAGAAAAAAGGCAGAAGAAATAGAAGCAATTTTGCTGAAAAATCCCTATGTAGACCGCTTTGGTATGGCAGTGGGGCAGGGTGTGGCAGGAAGGCCAGATGTGAACGGAGGTCTGGGATTCGTTTACCTAAAGGAGGGAAACAGACCCCATCAAGCCAAAATCATGGAAATGGTAAGGCAAGAGTTCAGGAGGCTGAAGGATGTGAGAGTTAGCGTAGAGCCTCCAGCGATAGTTGGACCTGGTGGTGGCAGGCAGGTGGACCTTCAGTTCGCCATAAGGGGGCAGTCATTAGAGGAGCTTCAATCCATTGCGGATAGGATAACAAGAGAATTTAGAAACAGGCCGGGCTACAGGGATGTGGATACGGACCTAAGGCTCAACGAACCTCAGGTGCAAATAAGAGTCAAAAGGGAAAAGCTGGGAGACTTAGGTGTGAGCGTGGAGGATATAGCCATAACCTTGAACATCCTATTTGGAAAGTTTCAGGTGGGCACATACGAGTTGGGTGCGGAAAGCTACGATGTTTACATAAAGGCTGTGCCAGAGTTTGTCCAAAACGTGGAAAACCTAAACAAGGTTTTCGTTAGAAACTTCAAGGGTGAGCTTATACCTCTTACCGAGCTTGTGGATGCAGAGATAGCCACAGGATACAAAGCCATAAACCGATACAACAGGCAGTACTCTTTTACCTTTTTTGCCAATCTTGCACCAACTAAGCCTTTGGCGGATGCGGTAGCGGAGGTAGAAAACTGGCTAAGAAACAACCTTCCACAGGGCTATACCTTTGAACCCGTCGGTCAAGCGAAGGAGTTTCAAAGAGCCTTCCAGGGTCTTGGCTTTGCCCTGCTTTTTGCTCTGGTGGGTGTTTACATGGTGCTCGCATCCCTCTTTGAAAGCTACAGGCACCCTTTCACGGTGCTTCTAATGGTGCCCTTGGCTGTGGCTGGAACCTTTGGGCTTCTCTACATTACCGGCACATCCCTGAGCGTGCCCTCCTACTTTGGCATAATACTCCTCGTTGGCATAATAGTGCGTGATGCTGTGCTTTTTATTGAGAGGATAATACAGCTGAGGAAAGAGGGAGTTCAGACACGAGAAGCCATACTTCAGGCAAGAAGGGAAAGACTAAGACCCATACTTATGACCACCTTTACCATAGTATCCGCCCTTGCGCCCGTTGCCTTGGGTCTTACCGCCGGTGCGGAACTCCGAAAACCCCTTGCTCTTGCGGTCATAGGAGGCATATTCACTGGCTTACCACTGAGCCTTTTCCTCCTTCCAGTTCTTTATGAGCTTTTTGACAGAATGGGATTTAGGAAGTATCATATTAAGAAAACCTAAGGAGGTGGAAAACATGCCAGTGTATGTCATGCTTACAACTTTGACCGATGAGGGTATGAAGACCCTAAAGCAAAAGCCCGAAAGGATAAAGGAAGTGGACAAGGAGGTCATGGAGCGCTTTGGCGTAAAAATCTTAGCCCAGTATGCGGTTATGGGACCCTACGACTTTGTTAACATCTTGGAGGCACCCGACAACGACAGTATAGTAAAGCTTGCCATTGAGCTGGGTTCAAGGGGGAGCATAAGAACCCTTACCATGCCAGCCATTGAAGTGGACCAGCTTATAAAGGACTTAAAGGAACTGGGCTAAGGGATGTTTGCCACCCTCAGAGCCTTTTATGAAATAACCCTTAAGCATACTGACCTTAGATGGGCAAAGACAAGGGATGACCTCCTAAGCAGGAGTATAAAGGCTCTGAGGGCTTTTAAGGAAGGTAGAAATCTTCAGGATGTAGCCAACATAAAGGAATTGAGCTTTGAGATTGAGGACACCTTAGAGTTTATGCACCAGTTTGTAAGGGAATATCCAGAAGAGGTGGATAGACTTATCAACCTACTTAGTATGTTTATAAAGTCTCCAGCGCCCTGTAAAATAAGACTTATAAACTTTGCGGAGGCACTTCTTGAGAATAGGAGAGCTTCTCAAAAAGGGACATTTTAGTATCTCTTTTGAATTCTTTCCCCCAAAAACGCCAGAGGGTGAAGAAGAGCTTTTCCAGACCATTAGAAGCCTTCAAGACCTTCAACCTACATTTGTCTCAGTTACCTACGGAGCTGGTGGAAGCACAAGGGACAGGACAAGAAGGGTCGTAGAGAGGATTCACAAAGAGACAAACCTTACCGTAATGGCACACCTCACATGCATAGCCCACAGCAGAGAAGAGCTACTTGAAATCCTCAGAGAATACAGGGACATGGGCATACAGAATATACTGGCACTCAGAGGTGACCTTCCAAAGGATGATTTTAGAAAGCCCGATGGAGGGTGCAGCTATGCCCACGAGCTTGTCTCTCTCATCAGGGAAAACTTCGGTGATTGGTTTTCTGTAGGCGTTGCCTCCTATCCGGAGGGACATCCAGAATCTCCCAACATGGAATGGGAAATCAGATTTTTCAAAAAGAAGGTTGAGGCTGGTTCAGACTTCTCAATCACTCAGATGTTCTTTGAAAACAGATACTACTTTGAATTCCTCGAGCTTTGCCAAAAGGCGGGTATAAACATACCCATAGTGCCGGGCATAATGCCCATAACAAACTTTAGGCAGGTTCAGAAGTTTGCCAGTATGTGTGGTGCCACCATACCACAAAGCCTCATAGAAAGATTGGAGCCTTACGCAGAAAACCCAGAAGAAACCTTAAAAATAGGTGTGGAGTTTGCCGTAGAACAATGCTTGGACCTTATAGAAAACGGCGTGCCAGGGCTTCACTTTTACACCCTTAACAAGTCAAGGGCTACGCTCTTGGTCTATGAAGGCATAAAGGGAGCTCTTAAGGCGTGAAAGTGAAAGTCCACTACAGAGGACAGCTCAAAGAGTTAGAGTTTGAAAAACAGAGCGTAAGAGCCGTAGATGTGCTTAAAGCCCTTGGTTTATCCAGTGAGTATGCCTTTGTAGTAAGGGGCGATGAGATACTGGATGAGAAGGAAATTATAAAAGACGGAGAAGAGCTAAGGGTCATAAACGCCATATCGGGTGGTTTGGAATATCTTTAGAAAGTTATGAAAAGGTGCTACAAGTGTGGTCAGAAGGCTGTTGTCTTCCTAAAACATCACAGAATAGCTTTCTGTAGGGAGCACTACATTGAATGGTATCTAAGGAGAGTAGAACAAACCATAAAAGAATTTAGGATGTTTGGGAAAGAAGATAAACTTCTCGTTGCGATATCTGGAGGCAAAGACAGTCTTTCCCTCTGGGATGCCCTCTACAGGCTAAGCTACTCTGCGGACGGTCTTTACATAAATCTGGGAATAGGCGAATACTCCCAAAAGTCGCTCCAAGCCTGCAAAAACTTCGCAGACAAAAGAGGCTTAAAACTCCACGTGCTTGACCTCCAGAAAGAAATAGCAACCATACCTCAGATAAAAGAGGTAGAAAAAAGACCCGCCTGTTCCTTTTGCGGTCAGTTAAAAAGGTATTACATGAACAGATTTGCAAGAATGCACGGCTATACTGTTATAGCCACAGGGCACAACTTGGACGACGAGAGTGCAACACTGTTTTCTAATGTCCTTAGCTGGAATATAGAATACTTGGCAAGGCAGTATCCAGTGCTTCCAGAGTCAGACGGTCTTGTGCGCAAGGTAAAACCCTTGGTTAAGTTCACAGAAAAGGAAAACGCCCTCTATGCCTTTCTATCTGGTATAGATTACGTAGAAGAGGAATGCCCCTTTGCGGAGGGTGCAAGCTCCATAGAGCACAAAAAGATACTCTCTCAGTTGGAAGAAAAAAGCCCTGGTACAAAGCTAAGGTTTTACATGGACTTTATAAGAAAATTCCATGCGCTTTTAGGGCACAAGGAAGTTAGGCTCAGACCCTGTAGCCTTTGTGGTGAGCCGACGGTTTCGGAAGTCTGCTCTGTGTGCAAGCTCAAGGAAAAGACTAATTTAAAGACCTTGTCATCCTTACCCAATAGTTAAACCTGTCCTTCTCTTCAAAACCAAGTTTTTTGTAAAACTCAATGGCTCTCGTGTTTTCATCACCAACCCAGAGTTCCGCAATATCCAGACCCCTACTCCTAAAGTATTCAAGAGCCTTTTCCACAAGAGCTTTGCCTATGCCCCTGTTTCTATATTCTGGCAGTACAATAAGCTCGTGTATGGCTCCTACCACTTTACCCTCTCTTTTGCTAAACCAGTTGCCATCGCTGGCTACAAAACCTACTATGCGTCCGTTTTCCTCTGCAACCCATATACCCGCCACATCCCTCCTAAAAAGCCAGTTTAGATAGGCTTGCACATCATCAGGATGCGTGTAAGAGTATTCCTCAAGCCCCTTATAACCCCTTAAATATACCTCTACGAGTTCTTTAATGTCCGACTCCTCTGCCCTGCGAACCTTCATTGCCCTATAACCCTTGTCCCCTCTGGAACCTTTACCCTAAAGAGCCCTTCGGAGGGTGTAAAATTGGTAGAAAAACTTATGAATTCTATCTGGGTAGTTATCCCTTCCTTTTCCTCAACCTTAATGCTCCTTATATCACCCACCGAGGATACCTCTACGTATACTCTGGAAAAATACTCATCCTTTACCTTTGGTTTGAAAACAAAAACCTTGCCCCTTGAACCTCCTATCTCACCCACCAGGTCAAAAACATCACCTAAGGGTCTTGAAACGAGGAATAAAGCCTCTACTACAGGTGACTTATTTCTTTCTATTCGTTCTACGAAGGCTGTTTTGTCCTTTGGTGAATATACCATTACCTGAAGACCATCCGAGACTATAATGGTTTTCTCTGGATGTTCGTACTCTATTCTAAACCTACCACCCCTTTGGGCATAAAAAACACCCTTTGAAACTTCTGGCTTTGATTGCCATGGATAGTATACTCGCTGAAGAAAAGACACCTTTATACTCCTAATTTCATCTAACCTTCTTTGGAAGTCCTCAAGGCTTTGGGAAAAGGCAAAGGAAAGCGTAAGGAAAAACAAAAGCAGTTTCATAGCTTGTGAAACCTCCTTAAGAAGGCTATTATAACCTCATACCACAAAACTACATGGTCCCAGCTTATGGCATCGTAGTTGTCATAGGCGGTGTGCCTAATGGTAAGAGGATGCGAGCTAAGAAAGAGGGTTTGAATACCCTTTTCCTTGAAGGGAATGTGGTCGCCATCCCTTTCCTTCACTCTGTAAAAATCTATTTTTACCTTTAAGTCTTCCACGTGTTTATGGAAAAGATGGTTTATCCTCTCACCGTTGTATCCTCCCATATCCTCGTATATGACGCATGGATTGTGCCAACCTATACCCTCAAGATTTATACAGTAGAACACGTGCTTTAGCTCTCTTTGAGAGTGAAACCTTGCCCCTTCTAATCCCAGCTCCCTTCCATCCGTAATCAAAAACCTTAACCTGTAAGGTGCGTTGTAATTTTTTCTTAGGTCTTCGTACAAAAACAGAAGTAGTAGAAAACCAACACCGTTGCTTATGGCTCCGTAGGTGCCATGCACTGTATCCATATGAGCCACAAGGTAAATAATAGGACCCCTACCCAACTCCATAAATATGTTTGTCCCACGTATTGACCTTTCTACTGCGTTTACAAGAAGCCTAACCTTATAGTCTTCCAGCTTCTGAAGACTATCTCTGCTTACGCTCAAAACGGGAATATCAATACCCAAGAAGTCTCCGTAGGTGTATCCTTCTACTTTGTCTTCTTCCCTGTATGTTATTATTGCCACCGCACCCTTTTTTCGTGCCTCAAAGGCTTTCTCTTTCGTGATTTCAGGCAACAGAGCTATATCCCCCTCTACATAATCCCTTTTTACGTAGGCTTCCAAATCTGTGCTGGGGCTTCCCAAGTAAGAGACCGCTCTTATCTTTTCTTTTCCTGCGTGTATATAGGCTTCCTTAGGTATGTACTTTTTTACCCAAAAGTCTTCCTTTGAGTATTTGCAAGATATGTAATCAAGAAAGGATTCTATAAGCTTGTGAACAATTTTGTGTTCTCGCGTGCCTGTAAGCCTGTTGTATGTTAGGAATTTGTAGGCAAGCTCCTTAAAGAGCTCAAGTCTTTCACCTTTCATAAACAGGCGTAAGCCAGACCATGTATCTATCTATCATTCCCCTCACTGCCCGGAAGTAAATGTCCTGCAGTTCTCTCGTGATAGGTCCTATTTGGCCGTTGCCTACCTTTCTGTTGTCAACCTCTATAATGGGTGTGATTTCTGCTGCGGTGCCAGTCATGAAGATTTCATCGGCTACATACAGCTCGCTACGCGCCACTGGTCTTTCTTCAACCTCTACGACAAGCTCGTTCCTTAGGAGCTTTTTGACCGCATTCCTTGTTATACCCTCCAGTATGTGCTCGGAGTAAGAAGGTGTTATAGCCTTACCCTCACGGACTAAGAATATGTTCTCCCCTGACCCCTCCGAAACAAAGCCATGCTGGTTTAACATTATAGCCTCGTCATAGCCTGACATAAGAGCTTCCGTTTTGGCCAGTGCGCTGTTTACGTAGGCACCAGCTACCTTCCACCTTGAAGGTATGGAGTTATCGTCATTCCTCCTCCAAGAGGAAACCTTTACCCTTATACCCTTGGAAGTGTCCAAATATCTGCCAAAGTTGTAAGTGTATATGGCAATCTCTGGGGTGTAGTCTATGAGCTTTGGTGTAAGTTTTAAGTCTTTGAAGTATACAATGGGTCTTATGTATACATCTTCTCTTATTCCATTCCTTCTTAGAAGCTCCACTGTAATGTTCACAAGCTCGTCAACGGTGTAAGGGAGTTCCATGAATATGGCTTTGCAGTTTTTCAAAAGCCTTTGATAATGCTCCTTGGCAAAAAGAAGATAAAGCTGTTTATGCTCTTCATTCCAGTAGGCTCTTAAACCCTCAAAAACTGCAGTGCCATAGTGGAAAGAGTTTGTCTTTATGTTTATCTTAGCTTCTTCTATGGGGACGAAGGACCCTTCAAAAAAGGCGTATTCCATGGGAGAAAATTATAGCAAATTAAGAGGGTTGAAGTCCATAAGTTTTAAAATATATTTTTATCTTCCTTTGGAGGAAAGCATGCAAAGATTTATGCTTAAATCTAAAGTGCATAGAGCAAGGATAACGGGCGCAGAACTTCATTACGAGGGAAGCCTGTCCCTCGACATTGCCCTTATGGAGGCGGCACAGCTCTTACCTTTTGAAAAGATAGAAGTCTATAACGTTAGCAACGGTGCGAGGTTTTCCACCTACGTAATTCCAGCCCCCAGATACTCTGGGGAAGTTCGCCTAAATGGTGCCGCCGCAAGGCTTGGTGCGGTAGGAGATATAATCATAATAGCTTCCTATGCCCTCTATACTGAGGAGGATATCCAAACTTACAGACCCTATCTTGTATACGTAGACGAGAATAACCAGATAAGGGAAGTAAGGAGAGAGATGGTTATAGAAGGTGTAGGAAGCACTTATGATTGATAAGGTTTTTCGTATCTTTAGAGAAAAAGGCGGTATTCTCAAAGCTCTTGACCTATGGGACTGGTATGAAGGATTAGACCCAAAAGACCAGAAGAGGATTAAGCACTACTTTTCTCTCAAGAGCATAAAGGATTTAAGGTTTCCCCTCAGGGCAAAACACTTTGATGGTGGAGAGGTTCAAAATCCCGGATATACGAAGGCTACCTTTCTGGGCACCCTCGCACAGACTGCCCTGTTGGAAGGTCAGTACCAAGATGCGGAATGGCTCTATGTAAAAGCATTGGAACTTACAGAAGATGCCTACGAAAAGCATCTTATCCTTAACGACCTTCTTCTTCTTTCGCAGAAATTAAAGGACTTTGAAAGGATGGAAAGGTATGCCCTCATGGACTTAAACCTATTTCAGGAATATAAGGAAAGGCTAAGAGAAAAAAACGGCGGAAGCTTACCACAGATTAGCTCCTACGAGCTTATGGTATACATACTTGAAAGAAATGGGGAAAGGGAAAAAGCCCTTGAACTTCTTGAAAAGTTTCATATTGAGGGAGTGCCTCACCCTTTTTATGAGGAAGTTAAAAAAAGACTTCAGGGATAGATAAAAGAGGACTGCTTTGTCTACTAATATTACACTACAACCATCTAGCCCCCGACTTGCAAATCTGGTAAAACCTATTCATGCTCAAAGTTTAAAGTACCTGATTGTAGAGCTTACGAAAATGGAGACTATAAATTTAAATAAGTATGAGCTATCACAAGTTGATTAGAAAGGTGGTAACTCTACAAAGGAAAAAGATGCTTATACCGAAAGATTCCGCACTTTTGGTTGCCTTCTCTGGTGGTGTGGATTCTGTAGCCCTTGCTCTGTGTATGTTAGACCTGAAGGATTTTCTGGGAATAAGAAGGCTTGCTCTTGCACACATTAACCACTGCATCAGGGGAGAAGAGTCCTTCAGGGATGAAGCCTTTTGCGTAGACTTTGCCAAGAAGAAGGGATTGGAGATATTCGTCCAAAGGCTTTACATGGACCCAAACACTTCAAACATTGAAGCAAAGGCAAGAGAGCTAAGATACAAAGCTCTTGAGGATATAAGGGCTAAGGAAGGGTTTGACCTTATAGCTACAGCCCACCACCTTAATGACCTTGTGGAAACCATGCTTTTATGGATTGTTCGCGGTTGTGGAAGAGAGGGGCTCTTGGGTTTTGAAGAAAAGGAAGGGCGTATAGTAAGACCCCTCTACCTTGTTAAAAGGGAAGAGATAGAAGACTTTGTAAGAAAGAAGGGTGAACCATGGGTGGAGGATTCTACCAACTATGACCTTAGGCTGGCAAGAAACCTCATAAGGCATAAGGTTATACCAGAATTAAAGGGGATAAATCCCAGCATAGAAGAGAGCCTTTTGAGGCTAAGGGAAATTCTGAAAGAAGAGGAAGAGCTTCTGAAAAACCAGACAGAAAGGGCAAAGAATGAAGTTTTCAAAAACGGGAAGTTAGAAAGAAAAGCCTTTTTGAAACTTCCTAAAGCTATACAGAGACGAATCATACAGGAAGTCTATGGCTTGAGGAACTTAAAGGATACAGAAAGAGTTATAAACAGTATAAAAGCCGGTTCATACTTGAAAAGCTCTAATGCATGATTAATATTAAATCCTTAAGCGTGGAGGTAAAGGAATGCAATGGATGAAGAGCATTTTTATATGGGTTGTGCTTTTAGGTTTTATGGTTCTTGCCTTTAACCTTTTTGAAAGTAGCAGGAACCAATCGGCAGTCAGGACACCTGTAAACACCCTTTTAGAGCTTGCCCAGGAGGGAAAGCTCCAGGAGGTTAAAATAAAGGATAATGTCATAACGGGTATTACCAAGGAAGGGCAGAAGGTGGAAACGGGTATTCCACCAGGCTCTGATATTGTAAACAAGCTCATAGAAAAGGGTGTAAAGGTAGAGGTTGCAGTTCAGGAAGGTAGTTGGCTTGTTCCATTTCTTGTTTCATGGCTTCCCATTTTGCTTTTTATAGGTATATGGATTTACATGATGAGGCAGGTAAGCGGTGGGGGGAATCCAACTTCCAGAGCTTTTAGTTTTGGAAAGAGCAGAGCTAAGGTCTACATAGATGAAAAGCCGAAGGTTACTCTTGAAAATGTGGCTGGCATGGAGGAAGTAAAGGAGGAGGTAAAGGAAATAATAGAATACTTAAAGGACCCTGTAAAGTTTCAGAGGTTAGGCGGTAGACCACCAAAAGGGGTGCTCTTTTACGGTGAGCCAGGGGTGGGAAAGACCCTTTTGGCTAAGGCTATAGCCGGTGAAGCCCATGTGCCTTTCATATCTGTGTCTGGCTCTGACTTTGTGGAGATGTTCGTAGGTGTAGGTGCTGCGCGCGTAAGAGACCTTTTTGATACAGCAAAGAAGCATGCACCTTGCATCATATTCATAGACGAGATAGACGCCGTTGGTCGTTCAAGGGGTGCCATAAACCTGGGTGGTGGTCATGACGAAAGGGAGCAGACCCTAAACCAACTTCTTGTGGAGATGGACGGCTTTGACACCTCTGAAGGCATAATAGTCATAGCAGCCACCAACAGACCCGACATCCTTGACCCAGCTCTTCTTAGACCTGGAAGGTTTGACAGGCAAGTGTACATACCAAGACCTGACGTGAGGGGAAGGTACGAAATCCTCAAGGTTCATGCCAAGGACAAAAAGCTGGCACCTAACGTAGACTTAGAAATCGTGGCAAGGGCAACGCCAGGCTTTACCGGTGCAGACTTAGAAAACGTAATGAACGAGGCGGCTTTGCTGGCCGCAAGAAAGGGTAAGGAAGCCATAGAGATGGAGGACATAGAAGAAGCTATAGATAGGATTACCATGGGTTTGGAAAGGAAGGGCATGGTTATATCACCAAAGGAAAAGGAGAAGATAGCCTACCACGAAATGGGTCACGCCATAATGAGCCTGATGGTGCCGGGCTCCGATGCTCTTCATAAGGTTTCTATAATACCTAGAGGCATGGCACTTGGTGTAACACAACAGCTTCCAATAGATGACAAGCACATGTATGACAAAAAAGACCTGTATGGGAAGATTCTTACCCTGATGGGTGGGCGTGCGGCGGAGGAGGTCTTTTACGGGGAAGAGGGTATAACCACCGGTGCGGAGAACGACCTTCAGAGAGCTACAGAGCTTGCTTACAGAATGGTGTCCATGTGGGGAATGAGCGAAAAGATTGGACCTATAGCTGTAAGAAGAAATGTAAATCCCTTCTTGGGTGGTATGACTACCTCTGTTGACATAAGCGAAGACCTCAGAAGGGAGATAGATGAGGAGGTAAAGAAGATACTAACAAAAGGCTACGAAGAGACCAAGAGGGTAATACTTGAGCACAAAGAAGCCATATCTGCGGTCGTGAAAAAACTGCTTGAGAAGGAAACTATGTCTTGCGAAGAAGTGATAGAAATACTAAGGCTCCACGGTGTGGAAGTTCTAAATCAGTGTAAGAAGGAAGATATTAAGGTAGAAAAGAAGGAAAAACCCCTGGAACAGGAAGTTGCATAATAAAACTTTTGTGGAGGTAAAGGTATGGGCATGACTATCACAGAGAAGATATTAGCTGACCACGCGGGTAAGAAGGAGGTCTACCCCGGAGAGTTAATTACCGTAAAGGTAGACCTTGCTATGGCAAATGATGTGACCGCACCCTTAGCCATAAAAACTCTGGAAAAATACGGTATAAACAAGGTTTTTGACCCAGAAAAGATAGCCCTTGTTCTCTCTCACTTTGTTCCAGCCAAGGATATAAAGTCTGCAGAACAGGCTAAGATAGTAAGGGAGTTTGCCAGAAAGCACAACATAAAGTGGTTTTTCCAAGAAGGAGAAGGTATAGAACATACAATTCTTCCAGAGCAGGGCATCGTAGTTCCTGGAGACCTTGTGGTAGGAGCGGACTCCCACACATGTACCTACGGGGGCATAGGTGCCTTTGCAACGGGTATGGGTTCTACGGACATAGCCTACGCAATGGCAACGGGTGAGACATGGTTAAAGGTCCCACCTACCATGAAGTTTATATTCTACGGAAGGCTTCAACCCTGGGTCTCAGGCAAAGACCTCATTCTTCATACCATAGGTCATATAGGGGTTGATGGAGCTCTCTACAAAGCCATGGAGTTTGACGGCGAAGCCATAAAGAGCCTTTCTGTAGAACAGAGACTTACCATAGCCAACATGGCTATAGAGGCGGGCGGGAAAAGTGGCATCATAGCACCTGACGAGAAGACAATAGAGTACGTATCCCAGAGGGCTAAAAAGCCTTGGAAGGTCTACCATAGCGACCCAGATGCAAACTACGAAGTGGTCTACGAATGGGACGCAAGCAAGATAGAGCCTCTCGTGGCATGGCCTTATCTACCTTCTAATGTGCATCCAGTTTCTGAATCCACACACATAAGCATAGACCAAGCCTTTATAGGCTCTTGCACCAACGGAAGGATAGAGGACCTGAGGGTTGCGGCCAGCATACTGAGAGGGAGGAAGGTACACCCTTATGTGAGATGTATTGTCATACCGGCCTCCAAGCAAGTTTACATGCAGGCTCTCAAAGAAGGTCTCATAGACATATTCATAGAAGCGGGTTGTGTGGTTTCCGTCTCTACATGCGGTCCTTGCCTTGGAGGACACATGGGTATCCTTGCGGAAGGCGAGCGGTGCATATCCACATCCAACAGAAACTTCCCCGGCAGAATGGGACATCCAAAGAGCGAAGCCTATTTGGCAAACCCCGCGGTAGTAGCAGCTAGTGCAGTCCTTGGAAGGATAGCACACCCTGAGGAAGTCCTGAAGAAGGAGGAGCTTGAAGAAGTTCTTACTTGAAGCAGACCTTCACAGATTGGCATTCTGGCTCAGGCTTCTGGGTCAGGATGCTTTTCTAATCAAGGGGGCTATAGAAAAAAAGGAGATTACAAAGCACCCTGATAGGGTATTTGTGACAACTTCCAGAAAATTAGAAAGCCACCTTAAGGCATGGCACGTGGATTATGTCCTACTTCCAAGGGGGGATTGGAAGCTACAACTTTGTCTGTTAATCAGGCACTTTCATATAGAGCCTGTGCTTAAACTAAACAGGTGCTACTACTGTAATGTGGAGCTTATAGCCGTTAGTAGAGAGCAGGTCAGAGACAAAATCCCGCACATGGTATATTTGTATGGCAAGGACTTTACTCTATGCCCTAACTGTGGTAAAGTATACTGGAAGGGCTCCCACCATCCAAAGCTGAGGAGGGTCTTGAAGAAGATTCTAAGTTCTTGCTAAGTAGTCTTCTACCCTTTTGGATACCTCGTAAGAGGCTCTTATGCAGTCCGCCACCGAGACACCGTACAGGTAATTACCAGAGAGGTACAAACCCGGCGTTTCTCTTTCAAGGCTCTGAGCCAATTCTATGTATTTACCGTAGCCCAGCGTATACTGGGGTATGCCCCTTTTCCAGCGGGTTATTCCTAAAAATTCTATGCTTTCCAGCTTTAGGATTTCTTTTAGCTCCTTCTCCACGATTGAGTATATACTGTCATCCTCGTAGTCCACTATATCTGGGTCTGTGGCACCACCCAAGTAAACTGTGAGAAGCTCCCTGTCCTCTGGAGCTCTGCCGTTGAATATTTGGGAAGAGAAGAGAGTGCCCAGTATTCTTTTGTTTTCTACCCTTGGCACGAGGAAACCAAACCCTGGGGGTATGCTTCCTTTTTTTACTGCCACGTGGACAACCACTACAGGAGCATAGTATATCCTGTCAAACTCTTCAGATGCACTCCAGGATATGTCCCTCAGAAGGTAACCTGCGGAGGTGGCTGGTGCGGAAACTACCACGCTTTTGGCTTCAAACTTACCGTCTTTTGTATCAAGAACAAACCTATCTTCCTTTTTTCTTATCCTAAGCACCACATTTTCCTTTTGGATTTTTAGGCTGGAAGCCAAATGCTCTATGAGAGTGTGGTTTCCACCTTTGAAGGAGATTAGCCTACCACCCGGACCAAAAGCCTTTAATTTAATAGCACCCTTTATAAGGCTTCCATACTTCTGCTCTAACTGATAAACTTTCCTGACCGCATATTTTACCGACAGCTTCTCAGGGTCACCAGCATAAACACCGGAAACAAAAGGTGCCACTATGTAGTCAAGGAATTCCTTTCCCAGCCTGCGGCGCACGAACTCCGCTATACTCTCTTCTGTCTTTACCGACGCTGGCACCATGGGCTCTTTTAGAACTCTAAACTTCCCACTAAGGGATAAAAGGGGTGAAGTGAAAAAGCTAAGGGGTGAAAGCGGTAGAGATATTAGCTTACCTTTTTTGTATATGTACCTTATCTTTGAGCTCTCTGAGGCATACTCTGGCTCTATACTCACGGACTTTAAAAACTCTTCCACTTTGCCGTCTGCCAGTATCGTCTGTGGTCCAAGCTCAAGAATATAACCATCCCTCCTGGTGGTTTGTATGTTTCCTCCGGCTTTTTCTTCCTTCTCAAAGACCTGAACACTAAAGCCCTTTTTTGATAGATGCCAAGCTACAGATAAACCCGATATGCCAGCCCCTACAACTGCAACATCTATCATGTCTTGTAGGGTATTCCCTTCAAGGGTGAGGAGGGAACTGCGTATGTCCTCTTTGGCATGCGACCGGCCAAGTAAGAAAGCCTTCCCGCTATGGTGGCATACTTCATAGCTACCGCCATCTTTATAGGGTCTTTGGCTTCAGCTAAAGCGGTATTGGTAAGTATGGCATCCACCCCCAGCTCCATAACAGGAGGAATGTCCGCCGCACTGCCTATGCCCGCATCCACTATAACGGGGACGGAGACCGCTTCCTTTATGAATATAAGGTTATATGGGTTTTGAAGACCAAGACCTGACCCTATGGGTGCCGCCAGTGGCATGACCGCCGCACAGCCTATGTCCTCAAACTTTTTTGCGTACACTGGGTCATCAAATATGTATGGCAAGACTACGAAGCCCTCCTTTACCAGAAATTTAGCGGCTTCAAACGTTTGTTCCATGTCGGGAAGCAGTGTCTTTTGGTCGCCGATAACCTCCAGCTTTATCCAGTCTATGCCAGTTGCCTCTCTTGCCAGCATAGCAGTCTTTATAGCTTCCTGGGCTGTGTAGCATCCAGCGGTATTGGGTAGTATCTGGTATTTGTTTGGGTCTATGTAATCAAGAAGATTTTCCTTCGTTCTGTCAGTTATGTTTACTCTACGAACTGCAACGGTTATTATCTCAGCACCAGAAGCCTCAAGAACTTCCTTGTTTTCCTGAAAGCTCTTGAATTTGCCAGAGCCTATTATCAGCCTTGAGCGAAAACGTCTGCCTGCTATCTCAAGATAGTCCTCTTCGAGAAGCCTCTGGTAGTCAAGCATCTATCCACCTCCTACTATGTTAACTATTTCTATTCTGTCGCCCTCTTTTAGTTTAAATTCCTCATATTTACTCTTTGGCACCACCTCTTCGTTGACCGCAACCGCAAGCCCAATAGGTCTTATCTGTATCTGCATCATTTGGAGTAGACTTTTTAGACTGATGCCATCGTCCACTTCAACTTCCTTACCGTTTATCAAGACCCTCATATTATATGAGAAATATATGCGATAAGGCTAAATTTCAAGCCTCAGAAAAGAAGGCTCAGTGCCTTTTCCGCTATGCTCACTATCTCCCTCCTTACTTCTCCCTCGTTGGGTGTGTCCAACAGCCTTTCAAACATGTAGCTTCTATCCACATCTTCGTCAAACTCTTCAAAGTCCACAGAGAGGAGAATTTGCTTAGCCTTATCATTGAGAAAGGTAGGAATGTCCCTATTTGATAGTCTGCACCACACCAGTAGCCACGCCCTCACAAGAGCTATAGGGTGATAGCCACCGCCACCAAGGTATATTCCCTCACCCAACACATCCCTTATAAGGTCAAAAGCTTTCAAGAAACCCCAGTTGGAGAGATTAAACTTTGATAGGTAGTCCTCCTTTAGGGCATCTGTTCCCAGCTGAAGCACATAAACTTCGGGCTTTATAGCACTCTTCAAGGCAGGGAGTATTCTTTCGATGAGGAATAGAAACTCACTGTCGTTGACTCCAGGAGGAAGGGGGAGGTTTAGGTTATAACCCTTTCCACGACCTTCCCCCGTCTCGTGAAGGTATCCTTTTTTGAAGGGGAAAGCGTACTCGGGGGATTGATGTATTGAGAAGACAAAAACTCTATCGTCCTCATAGAAAAAGTCCTGAACCCCGTCGCAGTGATGGGCATCAAGGTCTACGTATAGAATACTCTTAAAGCCTCCTTTTAGAAGTTCTTGGAGGGCTACGCCGGGGTCATTCAAGAAACAAAAGCCGTTAGCTCTTGAAGGATAGGCATGATGCATGCCCCCAGCGGGGTTGAAGGCTCTGAAGCCCTGTGTGAAAAGTTCTACCGCTTGCACAGATGAGCCGGTGGCTAAAAGAGACCCTTTCCACATGGCTGGGGAGATGGGATTTTCGTAGGTGCCTATGTTAAACCTCTCTCTGTAATCTCCTTTTACACACTGACAACGGTCGCACTCCTCAAGAGCCACTAAATAATCCCACTCGTGGAAAGAGGTCAACTCTTCCCAGCCGGCAAAACGACCCTCTACCAGCTCTTCCTTTTCCAAAAGCTCAAGGGCATGAAGCACTTCAAGAAGTAAAGATACCCTGGGAATCCTCAGTGGATGGTTTTTTGTATACCTTAAGTTTTTGTAGGCTAAGCTACCTATCAGCTTTGCTGGCATAGTCTCTTACCAGTTTGTGTATTTCTCTGTAGTTTATGTCTCCCGCAAGCACGTAAGATTTTCCACCGTAGCTAAACTTTTTAGATACGGTTATACAAAAATCATCAGTTGCCTGAGATATGTATATGTTAGTTATGTAGACGTCGTCGTGTGTAGCCTTCTTAAAATAGCCCTTCTCTGACCTATCCGCACCCTTCTTACCAGCCTTTACAGGATAGTTAATCCTCGGATTTACCACATTGTTAGATACCTGAAGACCGCTTTCCCCTATCACGTAAAAAAGCTCAAAGTAGGGATACATCTTAAAAAAGTCATACAGTACAACCTCCCAGAGGTCTCTATCCGCACCTTTTAGACCTTCCACTATCTTTTCAAAGTCCTGTTTTATTTTTAGCCTTATATGTTGTATGAATTCTCTTTTTTCATACTCGCACAACACCACAGAAGTTTTCTCACCATGGAAGATAAAAAAGGAAGCTTCCTGTACTCCTTTCATTCTTTTCTTTAGGTCCGAGCTAAGCATGAAGAAATCCTCAAGATTGTTTACATTCTTTATGGGTATACAATAACCGTACAGATAAATGGGCTTCGCTTCTGGGTAGACAAGGGCAAATTCTCTGTGAAATTCTTCGTAAAACTTTTTTATGTGCTCTTCTCCAACTTTTGTCTTTGAAAGGGCGTACACCTCACCCTCTTCGTAGGAGATGCTTACATCACCCTGTATGCTGTTTTTTACGCCCTCATAAAGCATCCGCTGAAGCCCCTCTTTGCCAGAGGAACCAAACATATCCAGAAAATCCTTTATCTCACCTATGTAGAAGCAATAAAAGTAGTAATCCTGTCCAAGGAGAGACCTGAGCTTTTGAAATATGGGAATGGTTGTCTCCTTGAATAGACTTATATGATGCAGAACCACTTGATAAAACACAACGCCCAAGTAGTTTCCTTTTCTATCTACTAGTATTAGAGGAGATTTGGAGGAATTGAAAAAATCCAGAAGGTATAAGACTTCTTCCCTCCTGATGAGTGCGTTTTTAAGCTTCATAGCCACGTGGACAAGCTCCTCTACTTTTATGTTTTCCCTGTGCTGTGCCCTTATGAGGTCAAGCCTGTTTACGAATCCAATGGGCTTGTTTTTCTTTACCACCACCAAAAAATCGTATATGCCATACTCTTCAAAGGCTTTTAACGCTTCTTTTACGCTTAAATCCTGCTCAAGCTTTGGCACTCCTGTGGCTAAGTGGGAGAGCTCTATCTCCTTCATATGTGTGGTCCGGCCAGGTATCTTCTCCTGCTCTCTATGGCCACGAAGGCAAGGAAGACCAGCGTAGCCAGTACAAAGAGCCTCGCTATGGTTGTGTTAAAGTCCGCAGTTGCCAGCACCTTAGGTGCCTGTACCACACCCCATTGGTATATAAGGCTAACCAAAAATATGGGGGAAACAACAGCAAAAAAGTAGACTACCCACTTAGGAACCTTTATGAAAACATCTCTCGTAAGCTCGTGATGAAACTTATTAACTCCAAATATCCACACGAATACTATTACCTCTACAAGGGCAAAAAAGACCAGCATAAAGGTGCCAGCCCAAAAGTCTAATTCATCTATAAAGGTAGGCACAAAGGCTGAGAGCAATGCCCCACTTGAGACCATAAGCATGGACACATTTACAGCCTTTGAGTGTTTCCATCTCATCTCATCCTCAAACAAGGATATTAGTGGCTGTATAAGAGCAAGGGAAGAGGTTAGAGCTGCGATAAAGAGCAGAAAGAACCAAAGGGCGGAAATTAGCCAACCAAAGGGAAGAGCCATGAGGACTGCAGGCATTGACATAAACCCCAGCCGGAAAGTTCCCTCCTTTGCCAATTCGGGCACTGCCAAAGCCCCAAACATGGCAAAAGCTGCGGGTATGGCTATGCTTGCACCCAAGACCACTTCTACAAATTCATTAAGCCCCGCAGTCCAAAGACCAGTCTTAAGAACATCCTCTTTAGCCTTTACGTAGCTGGCATAGGTAGCTATGGCTCCCATGCCCAAGGACAGGGTAAAGAATATCTGACCAGAAGCCTCCAACCAAACATGAGGGTCCCATATTTTGCTAAAGTCTGGCGTGAATATGTAAATAAGACCCTCTATGCCCTTACCACCCCTTATGGAAAGGGAAACCACAGCCAGAAAAATACCCATCAAGAGGAGTGCTGGAATACCAAACTTTGCGGTGAGCTCTATGCCCTTTACCACACCTCTCTGAAGTATGTACCAGTTTATAGCGAGGGTTATGAGAAGAAATACTACTGCCATGTAAGAGGGTTCAGTGTAGGCTTTAAAAAGGTCCACGTAGGGTTGCATGGCGGTTTTAGGGTCTTGAGCATTTACTGGTTCTGGCATTTGACCTAAAAGGGACAAGACTGCAAAACCAAGGGTCCAGGACTCTATGTATATGTAGTAGCAAACTATGAGAAAAGGTATGGCAACTCCAATAGACCCCAATACCCTTGCCCAGTTGGCGTGGTGAAAGAGAGAACCCATTATGCCAGTCATAGAACCATGTCCCTTTGCCCCCGCATACCTACCTATAACCCATTCAAGCATCATCAGGGGAATACCCAATAAGAAAAGTGCCACAAAGTATGGCACCATAAAGGCACCTCCACCGTAAAGGGCAACCTTTGATGGAAACCTAAGGAGATTACCAAGCCCTATAGCATTACCGGCGGCGGCAAAAACAAGCCCTATCCTTGAGGCCCATACCTCTCTTTTTTTCATAGCTTAAGTTTCTTTATCCTATCAACAGCTTCTAAAAGTCTTTGTGTTGGCACAGTCAATGATATTCTAAAGTAGCCTTCCCCATGCTCCCCAAAACCGTTGCCTGGCGTGCAAACTATACCGCACTCATCCAAAAGTCTTGAGACAAACTCCGCAGAGCTGTAACCCTTTGGCACCTTTACCCAAAGGTAGAAGGTGGCATCCGATTTGTAAACCTCAAGACCCACTTCCTGTAAAGCTTTTTCCATAGCCTGCCTTCTTTCCTTGTATGTATTTCTTATATTCTGAACCTCCTCCTCAGGCAAGCTAAGAGCAGTTATACCCGCTTCCTGAATTGCCTGAAACTGACCTGAATCCACGTTGGTCTTTACCTTCCCAAGTCCAGCCACGAGGTTTTTGTTGCCCACAGCCATACCTAATCGCCAGCCGGTCATGTTAAAGGTTTTGGAGAGAGAATGAAACTCTATGGCTACATCCATAGCCCCTTCAACCTGTAAAATGGAAACTGGTCTGTTTTCCCCAAAGTATATCTCCGAGTATGCCAAGTCTGAGGCAACTATTATGTTGTTTTCCCTTGCCCATTGGACAAGCTCCCTATAAAAGTCCACCGTTGCGGTTGCGGAAGTAGGGTTATTAGGATAATTAACCCACATTATCTTTGCCCTCTTTAACACATCCTTTGGAACACTCTTAAAATCAGGTAGGAAGCCGTTTTCCTCCTTTAAGGGTAGAAGGTAAGGCTCACCCCCGGCGAAAAGAGTGCCTATTTTGTAAACAGGATAGGCTGGGTCAGGACACAGGACTATGTCTCCCGGGTTTATAAAGGCAAGAGGAAAGTGAGCTATCCCTTCCTTAGAGCCTATGAGCGTGACCACTTCCGAGGCTGGGTCTAACTCTACATCAAAGCGTCTTTTATACCAATTGGCCACAGCCTGTCTAAAGGATAGCATACCCTCATAAGAGGGGTATTTATGATGCTCTGGTTTTTCTACCGCCTTTTTCATAGCATCCACTATCGGCTTTGGAGTAGGCATATCGGGGTCTCCTACGCCCAAGTCTATAAGGTCCACACCTTGAGAGAGTTTTTCTCTCTTTTTTCTGTCAATTTCTGCAAAGAGATAGGGAGGTAAGTTTTTTATCCTTTGGGAATATTCAAACATACGTGCACCTCCTACGCAGAGTGCTTTTATTATATACTAATGACAAACATAACATTAAAGATTCCAAAGGAAGAGTTTCAGAAGGTTAAACAAGAGCTGACCGACATGGGTTTTTTTGAAAGGGAGGAGGCTAACTGCCTGTGGTCTTTGACCGATGGTCAAACTTACGCCAAACTTTACCCATCTGGAACACTCTTGCTTCAAGGCAAGGATGTAGAAAGACTAAGGGGGCATATACTTTCCTTTCTAAGCCTACCTAATAAAGTGATTGTTGGCTGTGATGAGTCTGGGAAGGGGGACATATTTGGACCGCTTGTAATTTGCTGTGCTGTCATAAAGCCGGAGTATTATAAAAAGGTTTTGGAGCTTAACTTCAGGGACTGTAAGAAGATGAAAGATGAAGAAGTAATAAGGAAAGCTAAGGCTTACGAGTCCTTTGGAGAGTTTAAATGCATAACAGTCCAACCTTACGAGCTCAACAAAATGTACGAGGAAATCGGAAATATGAACAGAATCCTTGACAAACTTTACAGGGAGCTTCTGGAGGAGATTAAAAAGAAGCATCCTTCTGCGGAATTTTTGATAGATGCCTATTCCAAGAGAAATCCCTTTGGTGGCTGGGTGATTTTTGAGCATAAAGGAGAGGAAAACCCATCGGTAGCCGTTGCCAGCGTGCTTGCAAGGGCAAAGTTTTTAGAATGGTTAAAGGCTCACAATCTGCCAAAGGGCTCTTCTTCCGATAGTCTTTCTATTGCTATGGATATTTACATAAGAAAACCAGAAAGTGCAAAGAAAATTTTGAAGACCTTCTTCCTTCAAGACCTAAGTTGAGTTCTATGCCACCCTTCTCTTATAAGGGGTAAGGAAATGACCGTATAATATTTCCTTTACCTTTCAAAAAGCTTTTGAAAGGGGGTAAAATATTAGACATGAGATACCTAAGAGAAGCCGATCCGGAGGTCTACCAGGCTGTAGTGCAAGAGTACAACAGACAGTTTTACCATCTTGAGCTTATAGCTTCTGAAAACTTCACCTCTCTTGCGGTTATGGAAGCTCAAGGTTCTGTGCTCACTAACAAGTATGCGGAGGGCTTACCGGGGAAAAGGTATTATGGTGGATGTGAGTTTGTTGATGTAGCGGAAAACTTAGCCATAGAGCGAGTTAAAAAGCTTTATGGTGCGGAGCATGCTAACGTCCAGCCCCATTCAGGGTCTCAGGCAAACATGGCTGTTTATATGGCAACTCTTAAGCCCGGGGATGTCATTCTTGGCATGGATTTAGCTCACGGTGGGCACCTAACTCACGGTGCAAAGGTTAACTTCTCGGGAAAGGTTTACCGAGCTTTCTACTACGGTTTAGACCCCGAAACAGAATTAATAGACTATGACCAGGTGTGGAAGCTGGCGAAGGAGCATAAGCCCAGAATTATAGTAGCTGGAGCCTCTGCATACCCGCGCGTAATAGACTGGCAAAAGTTTGCGGAGATAGCGGAGGATGTGGGAGCCTACTTTATGGTAGATATGGCTCATTATTCGGGTCTCATAGCCGGCGGTGTTTATCCAAACCCAGTTCCTTACGCCCACTTCGTGACATCAACAACCCATAAGACTCTAAGGGGTCCAAGAGGAGGTTTTATACTGTGCAAGGCGGAGTTTGCAAAGGATATCGATAAAAGTGTTTTTCCTGGAATTCAGGGCGGTCCTCTTATGCATGTAATAGCGGCAAAGGCTGTAGCCTTCAAGGAGGCTATGACTGAAGAATTTAAGGCTTACGCAAAACAGGTCGTGCTTAACGCTAAGGCAATGGCTGAGGAATTTATTAGGCTTGGCTTTAAGGTTATTACAGGTGGAACAGATAGCCATATAGTCCTCCTTGACCTTAGAAACAAGGGCATAACTGGTAAAGAGGCCGAGGACGCTCTCGGAAGGGCAAACATAACAGTAAATAAAAACGCAGTTCCCTTTGACCCACTTCCTCCCACAAAGACAAGTGGTATAAGGATTGGAACGCCTGCCATGACAACACGAGGCATGAAAGAGGAAGAGATGAGGCTCATAGCAAGGTTAATAGCCAAAGTCATAGAAAACATAAATAGCGTAGAGGTAATAAATAAGGTTGGCAGGGAGGTAATAGAACTGTGTCAGCAGTTTCCTCTTTACCCTCAACTGAAAGAGGTTCTGGATGAGTTTCCTTATAGCAAAGCAACCCATATTTAATAAGGAGGGTAAGAGGGTTGCCTTTGAGGTATTCCTGAGAAAAAAAGACAATATGTATGAGTATCCTAAGTCTGTGCCTTACAGCAGAGCCACTTACATAATAATGGAAATAATACTGGAACAGGGTATAGACAGGGTTGGCGAGGGGAAAAGGGTTATGATAAACGTATCTCTTGATTCTCTTATAAACAAAGCCATAGAATCTCTAAATCCTAAAAAGCTGATAATAGAAATCATTGAACCTCAGATACCAGTAGGGGAGATTATATACAGGCAGATAGTCAGTATTATGGAGAAATATGCACATGAAGGTGTAATATTCAGCGTAGATGAAAGTCAACTGAATAACGAAAGGATAGCAGGTCTTCTGGATAAAGTGCATATTATCTCAGTTGATGTTAAGAAGCTTAATCAAAAAGTTGTAGAAATGGCAAAGGCTAAGGGTAAGACACTCCTTATTTCAAAAATAGAAAATGAAATTGAATACGAAAAGGCAAAGTCTGTTGGGGACTTGTTCCAAGGTATTTATCTTGATAGCCCCTTTGTCCTCAAAGAGTTTCAGACTGCTCCTTACCTAAAGCATACGCTCCTCAGGCTTATGGCTACAGTACACACCGCACAAAGCCCAAAGGAAGTGGCTAACCTCATAGCAACAGATGTGGGTATGTCCGCCAAAATTTTACGTCTGGTAAACTCCGCCTACTATTCACCCATAAAGGAAATAAAGAGTTTAGAGCAAGCTTGTGCCATGATAGGGCTGAAAAGTTTAAAAAATTTTCTCTTAGTGTTAGCCATGAACGACTATATGTCCGTAGAGAACCCAGAACTATGGAAAAAGTCTCTTATAAGGGCTGTAATAGCTCAAAAAATTGCAGAAATTATAAACACAAAGTACGAGTCTGATGCTTACGTTATAGGTCTTTTTTCCCTCATAGAAGAGATTCTGCATACGGACAAAATAGCCTTTTTGAAAGAGGTAAACATTAGCCAAGAAATAATAGATGGTTATACTGGTAAAAATGTAGCTTTAAGAAGTATTTTGGACTACTCCATAGTGCTGGAAGAGAGCCTAAAAGACATTCTCACTACGCAGGACCCTACTAAGGTTGATGCTATTCTAAACTTAGAAAAACTAACAGGGATAAACAGACAAACCCTTGTTTACATTGCGAAGTCCGCTTATGATTTTGCTGAGTCCGTAATAAGGGTTTGATATAATTTCTTTATGAACCTAATAAGACTTCAGCTCATATACCCTGAGGATAAGGTAAAAGAACCTGTGCTTTGTATGGTTTGTAAAAGTTTTGAGGTGGTTGTAAACATAAGAACCGCAAAGGTCACCAAGGATACCGGCATGCTAACAGTGGAGATTGAAGGGGAAGGAGAAGAAATTGAAAGGGCTATAAAGTTTATAGAAGAAAGGGGTGTAATGGTACAACCCATAGAGGGACAAATATTCACAGAATGAGGCTTTCAGAAATTGGAGAATTTGGACTTATTGAAAGGTTAAGGGCAATACTGGAAAGTCAGGTTATAGGGGATGATACAGCTCCCATCAAAATAAAAGAGGCTACCCTTCTCCTTACATGTGATGTCCTTCTACAAGACAGGCATTTTAAGCTCAACTATCCGCCATCTACCATAGGATGGAAGGCTATATCGGTAAACGTGAGCGATATAGTGGCGAACGGAGGAAACCCCCTGTATGCTCTCATATCCCTTGTGCTTCCCGATATGGATTTGAGCTACGTGGAAGAGGTCTATGTAGGTATAAAGAAGGCAAGCCAATTCTACTCCTGTGAAGTAGTAGGTGGTAACGTGAGCAAGGGAGAAAAGCTCTGCATAGATGTCTTTATGTTAGGTCAGGCGGAAAGGTTTGTGGGTAGAAAAGGAGCAAGGGAAGGGGATGGTGTTTTTGTCTCTGGAGCTTTGGGAGATTCTAAGGCTGGGCTTGAACTTCTTCTAATGGAAAAGAAAAGCTACGAGGATTTTGAGCTAAAACTCATAGAAAAACACCTTCGTCCAACTGCCCGCATAGACTTTTTAAAGCATATATCCAAATATGCTACCGCCAGCATGGACATAAGCGATGGGCTATCTTCGGACGCAGACCAACTCTCAAAGGCAAGCGATGTCAGGCTAAGTCTTCTCTCTGAAAAAATCCCCATTTCTAAGGAGCTCGCTACTTTCTGTAAAAAACACGGTAAAAAACCCATTGAATACGCCCTTTCTGGTGGTGAGGATTACCAACTTCTTTTTACACATCCACCGGATAGATTAAACCCGTTTCTAAGCATGGTTCAGATAGGCATAGTAGAGAAGGGGGAAGGGGTTTTCTTAGACGGCAGACCTCTTGAACCCACAGGTTTTGACCATTTTAGAATGATATAATTGTCTTTATGAAAGAAATTTTAATCACCGATGTCTCCCTAAGAGACGGTATACAATGCTTGCTTGCCACAAGGGTGCGCACGGAGGATATGCTTCCAATTATTGAAATTCTGGACAAGTGCGGTTTTTGGTCCCTTGAGGTTTGGGGTGGGGCTACCTTTGATGTATGTCTTAGATATCTGAAGGAGGACCCTTGGGAAAGGCTTAGGCTTTTCAAAAAACATGCACCCAACACAAGGCTTGAGATGTTGCTCAGAGGACAGAATGTGGTAGGCTACAGACACTATGCGGATGATGTAGTTGAAGAGTTTGTAAAGAGGAGCTACGATAACGGCATAGAGGTTTTCAGAATATTTGATGCTCTTAACGACACAAGAAACATGAGAAAGTCCATTGAGGTAGCCAAGAGCATAGGTGCCATAGTGAAAGGCGTGCTCTCTTACACCATAAGCCCAGTTCATACTGTTGAGTATTACGTAGGGGTGGCAAGAGAGTTGGTAGACATGGGCATAGACATTATATCCATAAAGGACCAGGCTGGTCTCTTATCCCCCAAGGTTTGCTACGAACTTGTAAGAGCTCTCAAGCAGGAGTTTCCCAACTATCCCGTCCACCTTCATACTCAGACCACTGCGGATTTGGCTCAAATGGCACAGCTGAAGGGCGTGGAAGCTGGTGCGGATATGATAGATACGGTATTTTATAGCCTCTCCTGCCAGACAGCCCATCCGCCAGGGGAGACCATGATATACGCCCTGAGGGAATTTGGTTACGAGATAAAGGTAGATGAGAAGCTATACCAAAAGGCTGGAGACCTCTTTGTGAATGTAAGGAAAAAGTACAAAAAGTACGATGTGCTTCCACCATATCCCGATGTTGGTGTTTTGCTACATCAGGTGCCCGGTGGAATGATATCCAACTTCATAAGCCAGCTCAAAGAGCAGGGTATGGAAGATAAGCTTCCTGATGTGCTTCAGGAGGTGGTAAGGGTAAGAGAGGACTTAGGCTATCCACCTCTTGTTACACCCACGAGCCAGATTGTAGGCTCTCAGGCTTTTCTTAACGTGGTGCACGGAGAAAGATACAAGGTTGTTACCAAGGAGACCAAGGATTACGTAAAGGGTTTATACGGAAGACCACCTTCACCCATAAGGGAAGAAGTCATAAAAAAGATACTTGGTGACGAAGAGCCTATATACCACATAAGACCAGCAGACCTCTTAAAACCTGAACTGCCAGCGATAAGGGAAGAAGCCACAAAAGCAGGCGCAAAAACTGAAGAAGACATACTATCCTACGCACTATTTCCTCTTGTGGCTAAAGAATTCTTTGAGTTTAGGGAAAAAGGTGAAAAGCTACCCCCTGAAGAGGTAGCGGAAGAGAAAAGGGAAAACATACCCGTAGAATTTATAATAACCGTTCACGGAGAACAGTACCACGTGCAAATAGCAGGAAGGAGCGAACCTACCGCAGAGGGAAGGACCTTCTTCATAAGGCTGGACGGTAAACTGGAAGAGGTTATGCTAAAGCCTTTAAAAGAGATAGAACACATTCCTTCACCCTACGGAGAGATAACCACCGCCAGGGAGGTAAAGCCAAAAAGACCAAAGCCTGTGGGCGTTGGTGATGTTGCTTCGCCCATATCTGGAAAGGTGGTAAACATAAAGGTAAGCGTCGGAAAGCAGGTAAAGGAGGGGGATGTGCTTTTTGTGGTGGAAGCTATGAAGATGGAGAATGAAGTCCATAGCCCAGTGGAGGGCGTAGTAGAAGAAATATTCATTTCTGTGGGTGATGTAATAAACCCCGATGAGGTTGCCATAAGAATAAAGCCGTCAAAGATATGAACCTGAAGGTCTTGGTTGTAGAAGACGATGGAGATTTGGCAGAACTCATAGCCTACAACCTAAAGAAGGAGGGTTATGAGCCTATTATCTGTCTTAGGGGAGCGGAAGCTATGAACATCATAGAAGCTCAGCCCTTGGACCTTGTGCTTCTGGATGTAATGCTTCCAGATTATGACGGCTTTAAAATAGCACAGTATATAAGGAGCAAAGCGGAGCTTAAAGACCTGCCCGTTATCTTTATAACCGCCAGGGATATGGAGCAGGATAAGCTAAAAGGTTTTTCTTTGGGTGCGGACGATTACATAACCAAGCCCTTTTCCGTAAAGGAGCTCATGGCTAGGGTTAGAGCAGTTTTAAGGAGAGCTGGGAAGGAAAAGAGGCAGACAAGCTTCAAGCTGGGAACTATTGAAATAGACTTGGAAAAGAAGGAGGTAAGAAGAGGAGAGCATCTAATAGACCTGACACCTACGGAGTTTCTTATACTCTCCGCTCTTCTTGAGAACTATGGCAAACCTGTGAGCAGGGAATATCTTATAGAAAGAGTGCTAAAGAGGGATGTTTACGATAGGACTATAGACGTTCATATAAAAAAGTTAAGGGAAAAACTGGGAGACGAAGGAAAGGCGGTGCAGACGGTGAGGGGTTTTGGTTATAAAATAAGCCCATGACTTGGTTTATCCCTATATTTCTCATCATCTATGCCCTTCTGCACCTTTATGTCTATGCTAGATTAATAAAGCAGTCTGTAAAAAACAGAGCTTTAAAGATTTTAACCCTTGGCATGCTCTTTCTTGGTTTTTCCTCCCCCTTCCTATGGAGGTATGCGGATACAAACCTTGGTCCTCACATGGCTTACATAACCGCCCTGTCTGGACTACTATGGGTTGGTTTTCTCTTTTATAAAGTATTTTTCACTTTTCTCCTGGACTTTTACAAAGGTTTTGTGCTTTTTTCAAAAAGGTTTCTGGGAATAAATCCATTGCCTTTGCCTTCTCCCAGAATATCCCTCTTTTTAGTTCTTATACTCTCTTTAACCTTTTCCGCATACAGTTACTACGAGACCCTGAACCTTAAGGTGGAAAGGCACACCATCCACACGGAGAAGCTTCCTAAGGATGTGAAAAGCGTAAAGATACTGCACATATCAGACTTACATCTTGGTCCTGTTATGGGTATGGATAAGATAATGCCCGTGCTTGAAATTTATCAGAGGGAAAAGCCTCACATAGTGGTCTCCACTGGAGACTTGGTGGATGGAAACATGAAAAACAAAATCCATTTGGCAAGGGCTTTAGCCCAAATGGACCCGCCCTTTGGCAAGTATGCGGTCTTGGGAAATCATGAGTATTATAGGGGAGTGGAGCAGGCGGTTGAGTTTACAAAGAGTGCTGGCTTTAGACTTCTGAGAGGTGACTCTTTTCACATAGAAGAGCTAAACATTACCATGGTGGGTATAGATGACGACGACTGTAAAATATTCCGCAAGTGTGTGGGCACCCTTTCAGACTTAGAACTTCTTCAAAAACACAGAAAGGATAGTTTTTTAGTCTACTTGAAGCACAAGCCGAGGCTTGAGAAAGGAGCCCATAGACTTTTTGACCTCATGCTCTCAGGACATACTCACGGTGGTATATATTACCCAGTTGGGAGGTTTATACTTACGAAGATGTTCATAAGCGACAGAGGATTTCACAGGATTGATGATTCTTTCCTTTACATAAGCAAGGGTGTTGGAACTGGTGGTCCGCCCATGAGGCTTTTTTCACATCCAGATGTAGCCATCATAGAGCTTGTAAACAGGCGGAGATAAAGGATACAAACAGAGGGTGGGGCTGAAAGGGCTTGCTCTTGAACTCGGGATGAAACTGACAGCCTATATACCAGGGGTGGTCTTTTAGCTCTATTAGCTCCACCAGTTTCCCATCTGGTGATAGTCCAGAAAACACCATGCCGAACCTTTCAAAGCTCTCTCTGTAGCGGTTATTAAACTCGTATCTGTGCCTATGTCTTTCGTAAACTATTTCCTTTCCATAAATTTCCCTTGCCTTTGTCCCTTCCATTAGCTTACAAGGGTAAGAGCCAAGTCTCATAGTTCCGCCAAGCTCCCTAACATGCTTTTGCTCTTCCATTATATCTATAACAGGATGGGGTGTAAGAGGGTCAAACTCTGTAGAATTCGCCCCTTCCAGACCCATGACATTCCTAGCAAACTCAACACACATGAGTTGCATGCCTAAGCATATGCCAAAGGTTGGCTTTTTGCTCTGCCTTCCATAGCTAAGTGCCTTGAGTTTTCCCTCTATCCCCCTTTCTCCAAAACCTCCAGGCACCAGTATACCATGCACCTGTTCCAATACTTCTTGGTGGTAATCTTCAGAGTTTACCCATTCAATTTTTACCCTTACACCGTTTGCTATTCCACCATGAGTAAGAGCCTCGGATATGCTCTTGTAAGAATCCTTCAGAGAAACATACTTTCCAACGAGGGCAATTCTAACCTCTTTTTGTACGGATTTAAAAATGTGAACTATCCCTTCCCACTTGCTTTTCACATTTTTGTAGTCAAAGCCAAAAACTTTAGAAATAAGCCTATCTATACCTTGCTCCTTAAAATGTAATGGCACTTCGTATATGCACTCCAAGTCTGGTGCGGATATTACCGCATCTTTTTTTACGCTGGTAAACAGGGCTATCTTCTCCTTTATGCTCTCTGGTATTTCTACCTCAGACCTGCACAGTATAATATCCGGTTGTATGCCTATTGCCCTTAATTCCTTCACCGAATGTTGTGTTGGCTTGGTTTTTAACTCTCCTGCGGTTTTTACAAAGGGAACATAGGTAATATGTACAAATAGCACTCTGTCTTTACCAAGCTCCACGGAGAGTTGACGCGCTGCCTCAAGGAATGGAAGTCCTTCAATGTCCCCCACAGTGCCCCCTATTTCTACTATAAGAACATCGGAATCTTCCTCCGCCTCTTTTATAAGTCTTTTTATTTCGTCGATGATATGAGGTATGACTTGAACTGTTGCGCCCAGGTATCCACCCTCTCTTTCCCTTCGTATTACGTTGTAATAAACCCTTCCTGCGGTAACGTTATTCTTTTTGGTCATGTGCCTGTTTATGAACCTCTCGTAATGACCTAAGTCCAGGTCTGTCTCTGCGCCGTCCTCTGTAACATAAACTTCCCCGTGCTGATAGGGGCTCATTGTGCCTGGGTCTACATTTAGATAAGGGTCCAACTTTTGTATGTTTACCTTCAAACCTTGCTCTTCCAGCAAAGAAGCTATGGAAGCTGAAGCCACACCCTTACCAAGAGAGGAAAGAACACCACCAGTAACAAAGATGTAATAGGTCATGTGAGACTATTTTATAACAGCTCAATGCTCTATGGGTAGGAGCTTTCTTATCTCTTCTACCTCTTTAGGGTCTATCTCCACCTGCATTATACAGGTACCCTTTTCTGAAAAAGCCAAAGCCTCTCCCCATGGGCTGTATATTCCAGATGCACCTGCATAGTTCTCGTTCCCGACTTTACCCCAGGCGTTGCAAAGTGCAAGAAAAGACTGATTTTCTATAGCCCTTGCCCTTGAGAGAGTTATGAGATGCTCTCTCCTACTTGCTCCCCACATGGATGGAACGAGAAGAATATGAGCCTCTCTCAGACTCCAAGATAGGTAAGGGAACCTCAATTCAAAGCATACAAGCACACCCACTTTTAGTCCTTCTACTTCAAAGATTGGATTCTCCGAGCCAGAGAGAAAATATCTTTGCTCCTCGTAAAGGGGGAAAAGTTTTATCTTAGCCCTTTTGCCTAATACGTTTCCCCTATTTACCAGCACCGCAGAATTGTAAATCCCCCTATCCTCCTTCATTGGATAAGTACCTACAACCGTGAGATGTCTTTCTTTTGATATTTTACATATTTCTTCAATAACATCCTCCGTCATTTCCGCATGCTTTTGAAGGTTCTCGTAATCAAACCCACACTGCCACATTTCAGGTAAAACCACCAGGGAACCATTCCTTACATGATTGAGCATTTCAAGCACAAGTTTTAGATTTTCTTGCACTCTTCCAAAGCCTGGAGAAAATTGTAGAAGGGCTATGTTAAGCATAGCTTATAAGATTATAAGATTTATATGCGGAAAAGCGTGGATGATTTAGTTTATAATAATACTTGTTAAACCATGGAGAGGATACTCCCTTTCTTAACGTGGCTAAGAGGTTATGACCGAAAAACCTTTACATCTGACCTAATAGCAGGTTTAACGGTTGCAGTGGTTCTTGTCCCTCAGTCTATGGCTTATGCTCTCATCGCCGGTCTTCCTCCTGTGTATGGTCTGTATGCTGCTTCTATACCTGTTATAATGGCAGCCCTCTTCGGCAGTTCAGCTCAGCTGGCCACAGGACCCGTTGCCATTGTGGCTTTCCTAACTTTTGTTTCTCTTTCTGGTTTTGCAAAACCCGGAGAGGAAAAGTTCATAGAGCTGGCAATTCTTATGGCCTTTCTCGTGGGTCTAATACAGCTGTCCATAGGCGTTTTCAGGTTGGGATTTTTGGTAAACTTTGTGTCCCACTCTGTTATAGTGGGCTTTACGAACGCCGCCGCTATAATAATAATGACTACGCAAGTACCGGCTCTTTTAGGCATAAAAATAGAACAAAAGGAGCTTATCTTTCAAAACATCTACGAGATAATCATAAACATACCGAAAACCAACCCCTATACCCTCGCAGTTGGTATTGCTTCAATAGTCATCATAGTGGGGCTTAGAAAAATAAATAAAAACTTCCCGTCCGCTCTGCTTGCGGTAGTCCTCTTTACTACTCTTTCATACTTTTTCGCCTTTGAAAGCTACGGTATAAAGGTTGTAGGTGATATACCTAAGGGGCTTCCATTCCCATCTATGCCTACCATAGACCTGGAGCTTTTAGACAGCATTGTGGGTAAGGCTTTCATAGTGGCCTTGGTGGGTTTTATGGAAGCCTATGCGATAGCTAAATTTATAGCAAGTCAAACCAAGCAGAAGATAGATGTAAATCAAGAACTTATAGGACAAGGTCTTGCCAACCTCGTTGGGTCTTTCTTTAAGAGTTTCCCTGTTAGCGGTTCTTTCTCCCGTTCTGCGGTTAACTTTCAAGCCGGTGCCAAAACGGGTATGGCAAACATAATAAGCGCCAGCTTTGTTATAGCTACCATATTTTTTGTTGCTCCGCTTCTTTACTACCTTCCCAGAGCTGTCTTATCTGCGGTGGTCATTACCGCTGTGGTCAGCCTAATAAAGCCAGGATACTTTGTGCATCTATGGAAGACAAACCGCTACGATGGCATATCTGCCATAACAACCTTCGCTCTGTCCTTTATCATGAAACCAGACTATGCAATTTTCATAGGCATGTTTCTCTCCCTTTCCCTTTTCCTATGGAGGAGTCTGTATCCCAGGATAGTAAGGATGTCCAGAGACCCTGTTAGTAAAACCTTTGTTAACGCAGAAACGAATAACATACCTACCTGTCCCCAGATAGAAATAGTGCGTCCGGAGGCATCCTTCTACTACGCCAACACTGAAAACATACTAACAGAAATAAAAGAAATAGCAGAACAAAAACCAGCCTTAAAGCACTTGGTTATAGACTGCGAGTCGGTTAACTACATGGATGGTACCGCTTTGGATGCTCTTTCTGATTTTCTTGAAGACATGAGAAAGAGGGGTGTAAACCTGGTTTTTGTTAACGTAAAGGCTCCAGTGGAAGAGGTCATGCGCAGGTCAGGATTTTTGGAAAAGCTCCGTAAGGAAAACATACTTCCTTCAAAAGGTTATGCACTCAGCCACCTTTTTAAAAGCATAGACCACGAATATTGTTCCAGAGTATGTCCCCACGCCCTTTTTAATGAGTGTTATACAGTGAAGGATTACCTTAGGTTCGAGCCTGCACAAAATCCTATAAAGGATATATACGAGCACCTATCTCAGTATGAAGAGTTGGAAGTTTACGCTGGCAAGGCTTATAGCAAGCTCTTAATAAGGTCTAACGGTACAGAGTTTGAAATTAGGGCAGAAGACTTCTACACTGACGGAAGGGCTCTTTATGTACCCTCTACTCTTATGGTAAACACAAAAGCCGGTCTTATACCCTTGGGTAGTCTTTGTACAAAAAGGGAATGTGTGATGCGAAACGGCTTTGTGTATCTTGGTGAGAAGGCTAAGGAAGTAGCAGAAGGACTCATAAAAGTTGTTAGACAGTAGGGCTTAGAGAAATGTAAACATCAACATTACCCCATAGTTGTATTATCGCAGGTGCATGAAGGTGCCCTTGTCATTCTTTAACCTTCAGTATGGTACTCAACGGTTGTTGCAAGAAAATTCTATACCAATGGACACCAGGGTGGTCTCCTATACCTCCCTATCTCTTTAAGTAGTGAGTACGGGGCTGAAAGTGCCTTATATTATCTGGGAACCTTTTTTTCCATAGTTTACCATATGGTTAAATTATGGCTTCTCTTTTAAATTTCCTGCATTCAAGCCTATACCTCAAGTAACCTCTTTATAAAATTTCTGAGAATATCTTTGAAGGTTTAAATTAAAGGGAATTTAAAATCTTAAAAAAAGCCCCCTTTCGGGGGCTATTTCTTTAATCAAGTTCTGGCATTTCTGGAGTTGGTGCCTTTTCCTTTTTCTCCTCTGGTATCTCCGCTACGAGGGCTTCGGCGGTTAGCATGGTACCTGCAACAGAGGCAGCGTTCTGTATGGCAGTCCTTACCACCTTCGTGGGGTCTATTATACCAGCCTCTATCATGTCCTTGTACTCACCATACGCAGCGTCAAATCCCCAACTCTTGCCCTTTTCCTTACCAAGCTGAATTACCTTTTCAAGCACCACGTAGCCTTCAAACCCGGCGTTGCTGGCAATCTGCCTGAGTGGCGTTCTGCAAGCTTTCTTAATTATGTCAACACCCACTTGCTGGTCAGGGTTTTCTACTTTTAAGTCTTCCAGCACTTCAGAAGCTCTTACGAGAGCAACACCACCACCGGGCACGATACCCTCTTCAACTGCAGCCTTAGTTGCATGAACTGCGTCCTCAACCCTCGCCTTCTTTTCCTTAAGTTCAGCCTCAGTGGCTGCACCAACTCTAATTATGGCTACGCCACCAGCTAACTTGGCAAGTCTTTCTTGAAGCTTTTCCCTATCGTAGTCAGAGGTTGTTTCTACGATTTGTTTCTTGATTTGTTCAATCCTTGCCTGTATAGCTTCTTTGGAACCCTTACCACCCACAATGGTTGTGTTGTCCTTGTCCACTATGACCTTGTCAGCTCTTCCGAGCATATCAAGGGTGAGGCTTTCAAGCTTTATACCGAGCTCTTCAGTTATGGCTGTACCACCTGTTAGAGTGGCTATGTCTTGCAGGTAGTCCTTTCTCCTTTGACCAAAGCCTGGAGCCTTTACCGCACATGCCCTGATTACACCCTTTATGTGATTGACCACCAGGGTTGCGAGAGCTTCAGCTTCCACATCTTCTGCGATAATGAGTATGGGTTTGCCAGCCCTTACCACTTGCTCAAGCACAGGTAAAAGGTCTTTCACGTTGGATATTTTCTTCTCGTATATAAGGATGTAAGGGTCTTCTAAAACAGCTTCCATTTTGTCTGGATTGGTTACAAAATACGGAGAGAGGTATCCTCTATCAAACTGCATGCCCTGGACGGTTTCAAGAGTTGTCTGAGCTGACTTAGACTCTTCCACGGTTATTACACCGTCCTTACCAACTGCTTCCATAGCATCCGCTATGATTTTTCCAATCTCTGGGTCGTTGTTGGCGGATATGGTAGCTACTTGCTCTATTTCCTTTCTGCCAGTCACCTGTATGGACATAGCTTTTATTTCTTCCACTATTTTTTCTACAGCCTTGTCAATACCCCTTTTCAAGTCCATTGGGTTTGCACCAGAAGCTATTGCCTTTAGACCTTCGGTAAATATGGACTGTGCGAGGACTGTAGCGGTGGTTGTTCCGTCACCGGCAACATCCGCAGTCTTAGAAGCTACTTCTTTGACAAGCTGAGCTCCCATGTTTTCGTATGGGTCTTTAAGTTCTATTTCCTTTGCTACCGTTACACCGTCCTTGGTTACCAGGGGTGTTCCCCACTTCTTTTCAATGATTACCTCTCTACCCCTGGGACCAAGTGTGACCTTTACGGCGTTGGCAAGCTTGTCTACGCCAGCTTTGAGCCTTGACCTTGCATCCTCTCCATAGATAACTTTCTTTGCTGCCATGTTGACACCTCCTTTTAAATTTTTTTATTCAACTATTGCAAGAACTTCATCTTCAGACATGATAAGATACTTTTCACCGTCAACCTCTACTTCCGTGCCGGCGTATTTGTTAAACACTACCTTATCCCCAGGCTTAACTTTGGGAGGAACTTGTTGACCGTTCTGAAGAAGCTTTCCTTCCCCAACGGCTATCACCTCGCCAATCTGAGGTTTTTCCTTGGCTGTGTCTGGTATGATTATGCCAGAAGCTGTCCTCTGCTCTTGCTCTTCAAACCTTTTTACCACAATCTTGTCGTAAAGAGGCCTTAGCTTTGCCATGTTCCACCTCCTTTTAAGGGTTTTTACAGTAGGTATTATATTAACACTTGAAGAGTTTGTCAAGAGGTTTTTAGCAATTATTTAGCATATTAGACTAAACTTTTCTTAGTATTTTATGAGTAAAATTTTGTGCAAGTCAGACTACAGAGGACTTATCTTGGTTTTCTAAAGCTTTGTGCTAAATTTATAGAACTATGGAAAGGATACTATCCCCAGCCAAGCTAAACTTGGGTCTTTGGCTGTTGGGGAAAAGGTCTGATGGTTATCACGAAATATTTACCATCTATCATACCGTAAGTGTGTTCGATGAAATCTTTATAAAGGAAGGGCCTTTGAAGGTAGAAACCAGCACGGGCATTCCCATGGAAAAGAACCTTGTATACAAAGGCATAAGAATTATGGAAAAAAGGCTCGGTAAGGAGCTTAACTTTCAGGTATACATAAAGAAAAACATACCTGAGGGTGCTGGTTTGGGGGGTGGTTCCTCTAACTTGGCAACTGTTATGAAAGGCATAAACGAGCTTCTTGGTGAACCCTTTACCTTGGAGGAGCTCATAAGTATGGCGGCGGATATTTCTTCGGATGCACCCTTTTTTTTGGTGGGTGGCTCTGCAGTGGGAAGGGGCAGGGGTGAAATTCTCCAGAAGATAAACCTTCCTCCCATGACCTTTACCATTGTGCATCCAAGAGTAAGTTGCTCTACCAGCTATGTCTACAGTCGTGTGAGCGAGAAGATGTTGACAAGAAATCTTAAGGGTGATAAAATAGTAGATTACCTGAGAGCGGGAAACTTTAGCTTGTTGGAAAACAAGCTGGGTGAATTGGCAGCAGAGCTTTACCCAGAGGTGGGTGAGGCTTTGAGATTTTTGAGAAGTTTAGGTTTACAGGCTTTGGTGAGCGGTAGCGGTTCCAGCGTGTATTATATAGGCGAACCGCAGCCGGAGGTACGCACTGCGTGCCAGCTTAGAGGCTGGAAGTTATATAGGGCAGAAAGTTATGGGGTGTAGCTCAACTGGCAGAGCACCGGACTTTGGATCCGGGGGCTCCTGGTTCGAATCCAGGCACCCCAGCTTTTCGCCACATAGAAAAGAGGTGTGGAATGTTTGGGTCTATAAAACTTCTTACAGGCACGAGCAATCCAAGGTTGGCACAGGAAGTTTCTGAATATCTGGGTATTCCACTATCTGACGTAACTGTAGGAAGGTTCAGCGACGGCGAGGTTAGAGTTAAGATAAACGAGTCCATGAGAGGGGAGGATGTTTTCGTAATTCAATCCCTTGGACACCCAGTTAACGAGAACATCATGGAACTTCTCCTTATGCTGGATGCTCTGAAAAGGGCCTCCGCAGGAAGGATAACGGCGGTAATACCCTACTATGCCTACGCAAGACAGGATAGAAAGGACAAGCCCAGAGTGCCCATAAGTGCAAGATTATTGGCTGACCTAATTACTGTTGCTGGTGCTCAGAGGCTCATCATCGTGGACCTTCACTCCCCGCAGATACAGGGATTTTTCAACATACCGGTGGATAACCTTTATGCTCTGAACGTTATATATGACCATATAAAGGAAAGAATGGATGGTGATACGGTGGTGGTATCCCCGGATGCTGGCGGTGTGGAAAGGGCGAGACTCCTCGCCAACAAATTGGGATGTCCTATAGCCATCATATACAAAAGAAGACCCGAGCCCAACGTAGCAGAAGTTCTTGATCTGATAGGCGATGTAAAAGGTAAGAGGGCTGTTATCGTGGACGACATCATAGATACAGCCGGGACGGTGGTTGCCGCTACTAACATGCTCCTTTCAAAGGGTGCAAAGAGCGTTTCCGTTGTGGCCACCCATGGCATTTTTTCAGGTCCGGCTATAGAACGGCTCAGAGAGTCTTCTGTGGAAGAGGTGATAGTGACCAACACGCTACCTGTGGAAAACAAGGGGCTTGACAAGCTCAGAGTTGTTTCCGTAGCTCCCCTCGTAGCCGAGGCCATTAAACGCGCTCATGAGGGTGAATCTATAAGTTCACTGTTTGTATAGAGGAGGTAAGGAATGAAGAAGGTTCAAGTTAGGCTTTTGCCAAGAAAGCTTGGAAGGAAAAGCGAGATAAAGAAGTACAGGAAAGAAGGTTATGTGCCCGTAGAGGTATACGGTAAAGACGTGGAAAATCAGCATGCGTACATTTCCCTAAAGGACCTTAGGTCTTTTCCTCACGGTGAGACTTTTCTGATTGAAGCGGAAATTGACGGGGAAAGAAGGGTTTGTTTGCTTAAGGATGTTCAAATGGGATGGCTCGGGGATAACCCTATACATGTGGACCTTCTGGATATTACCCATGTAAAAGAGATTGAAGTGGAAGTGCCCATAGAGTTTGTTGGAACACCCGCTGGCGTGGGTCTTGGAGGAACCTTTGAGCCTCTGATGCATAGCCTTACCATAAAAGCAAGCATAGACAAACTACCCGAGAAGATAACGGTTGACGTGAGCGGTCTCGGTTTAGGCGATGCCCTTCACGTTAGAGACATAGTACCCCCAGAAGGTTGTGTGATAATGGACTCTCCAGAGGAAACCTTGGCGGTTGTGTTGGAGCCTGAGGTAGAAGAAACTGCACCCGCTGAATGATAAAGCTTTTAGTGGGTCTTGGAAATCCAGGAAAGAAGTACGAAAAAACCCGTCATAATGTAGGTTTTATGGTAATAGATGAGGTGCTTAGAGGCTTAAAGTTACAAAAACCCTCGGAGGAGTGTCTTTCTCTGCTCTACAGGGCAAACATTGATGGACGAGAAGTTCTCCTTGCAAAGCCTCAAACATACATGAATAATTCAGGTTTAGCGGTTGTAAATCTCTTGGAAGAGTACGACATAATGCCAGAAGAGATGTTAGTGGTTTACGATGACCTTGACCTGCCTTTAGGCAAGCTAAGACTTAGGCTTGAGGGTAGTAGTGGGGGGCATCACGGTGTTGAGTCCATAATAAGGGAGATAAAAACGGACAAGTTTCCCCGGCTAAAGGTGGGCATAGGAAGACCAGCGGATAAGAACAAGGTGGTGGATTATGTGCTATCTCCCTTTAGCAAGGAAGAAGAAAGTGTGTTGGCAAGGGTTCTTCAGAGGGCTAGCCAGTGCTTGCTTAGGTGCGTGAGGTTTAGCCCAGAAGAAAGTATGAATTTCTGCAACGCACAGGTCTAAAATAGAAGTGGAGGTGCAAATCATGGAAGTCAAAAACCTACCGCCTGGCAAAAACCCACCAGAGGATATTTATGTGGTGGTAGAAATACCCCAGGATAGTTCCATAAAGTACGAGCTGGACAAGGAAAGCGGGGCAATTTTTGTAGACAGGTTTCTTTTTACCGCCATGCATTACCCTTTCAATTATGGCTTTATTCCTCAAACTCTTGCGGATGACGGAGACCCCGTGGATGTGCTTGTTATTTCAAGGTATCCTGTAGTACCCGGAAGCGTCATAAGGTGCAGACCCATAGGCGCCCTCCAGATGAGGGATGAGGAAGGTCTTGACACAAAACTTCTGGCTGTACCCCATAGCAAGCTTGACCCAAGCTACGAGAATGTCAAATCTTATCAAGACCTACCGCAAGCTCTTTTGGATAGGATAAAGCACTTTTTTGAGCACTACAAAGAATTGGAGCCCGGAAAGTGGGTAAAGGTAGAGGGATTTATGGGTTTAGACTTTGCCCATGAAGAGATAACAAAGGGAATAGAGAATTACAAAGGCTAATGGAGGACATCCTAAAGAAGGCAAGAAGGGTCTTTGATGTGGAGATAGAGACCCTGAAAAGGTTAAGGGATAGTCTTAACGAGGAGTTTGTGAAGGCTGTAGAGATTGTTCGGAACTGCAGAGGTAAGGTAATAACCACCGGGGTAGGAAAGTCGGGACACATAGCCAGGAAGGTGGCTTCAACTCTCTCCAGCACGGGCACGCCCGCCCACTTTCTCCATCCTGCAGAGGCTTTGCACGGTGACCTTGGCGTCATAGACAAGGAAGATGTGGTGCTTGCCTTTTCTACCAGCGGAGAATCTCCCGAAGTCTTATCCTTGATACCCTACATAAAACTTTTGGGTGTTCCCCTTATATCTGTCACCAACAATCCCTCTTCCAGCTTAGCAAAGCACTCAGATGTGCATATATTCCTATGCGTGGAGAGGGAAGCTTGTCCCCTTCAGCTTGCACCTACCAGCTCTTCTACCGCATCCTTAGTGCTGGGCGATGCCCTTGCCATGGTTCTTCTTGAGTTAAACGGCTTTACAGAAAGGGACTTTGCCATCAGGCATCCAGCGGGTTCTTTAGGCAGAAGACTAAAAAGGGTGGCTGACCTTTGCCATAAGGGTGACAGGGTGCCAGTGGTTTATGAGGATACACCCATGAAGGAAGTTATTATAGAGATGACCAGCAAGGGTTTTGGTGCCACTGCGGTGGTAAACAAACACGGTAAGTTAGCGGGCATAATAACCGACGGAGACCTGAGAAGGTTCGTAAACAGGGGAGGACAGTTTGACCACTCTACCGCCAAGGATTTGATGACAAGAAATCCAAAAACTGCCCTTATGGAGGAGCTTGCCGCCGAAGCCCTAAGAAGAATGGAAGACCATAAAATAACCGTGCTAATAGTCGTAGATGAGGAAGAAAGACCAATAGGAATAATCCACATGCACGATATTCTTGGAGCGGGCGTAGTATGAAAAAATTAGGTGTTCTTGGTTCTACTGGTTCTGTGGGAAGCCAAACCCTACAAGTGATAGAGGCTTATCAAGAGGATTTTGAGTTAGTGGGCATTTTGGCAAAGAGGGCTTCTGAAAAGCTTTTGTCTCAGGCAAAAAGGTTCAGACCCAAATACATCTCCTGCTACGAAGAGCCATCAAGGGATTGGCTTGGAGAGCTCCCAGAGGGTGTGACCTTTCTAAAGGGTGAGGAGGGTCTGAAAGCCATAGTGGAAGAATCAGAGGCACTGATGAATGCCATTTCTGGCATGGATGGCATTTTGCCAACTTATCTTATCTTAGAAAAGGGTAAAAGACTTTTAGCTTCCAATAAAGAATCCCTCATATGTCTTGGCTGGCTTGTCAAAGAAAAGAGAGAGCTCATCGTTCCCGTAGATAGTGAGCACAACGCACTTTTTCAGCTCCTTTCCGGCGTAAAAGAGAGCGAAGTTAAAAGGGTCTATCTTACAGCCTCTGGCGGGCCTTTTAGAAAAAAAAGCCTTGAGGAGCTAAAGCATGTTACTTTGGAAGATACGCTGAAACATCCCACATGGAGGATGGGGGCGAAGATAACAGTAGACTCGGCTACTCTGATGAACAAGGGCATGGAACTCATAGAGGCTATGAACCTCTTTGACCTTACCATAGAGAAGCTGGACGTGCTCATACACCCACAGAGCGTGGTTCACGGTATAGTGGAACTTATAGATGGAAGTTTTCTTCTTCACGCTTCTCAGACGGACATGAGGGTGCCCATACTCTATAGCCTCTACTATCCCCATAGAAAACCCTTTCCCTTTGAGAGAAAAAGCCTTCTTGAACTATCGCCCATAGAGTTTGAAAGAGTGGACACGGAAAAATTTAGAAGTATAGCTCTGTGCAAGTGGGTTGCTCTCATGGGTGGAGTGTACCCAGCAGTGCTGGTGGGTGCAGACCAGATAGCGGTAGAACTTTTCTTGCAGGGTAGAATAGAGTTTTTAGACATTGTTAACCTGGTGGAGGACATACTTAGCTCTGTAAGCTTAAAAGACCCAGAAAACATCGGTGAGGTTATAGAAGCCATACAATGGGCTTACACAAAAGGTAGGGAGCTTGCTGGAGTAGAAGAATGAAAGGCTTTTTTGGTGCTCTGCTTTTTTGTTTTTTAGCCTTCCTACCCTTTTATCTTAGCTTTTCACCTTCTGGTGGCAGCGTAGCCTTTGTAAGGTTAAATCCAGAGGAGTTTGAGGTAAGGGAAGGGAAAGAAGGAGGGACACTTAAGTTTTTGCTCAGCTCAGACCCAAAAACCTTAAACCCAGCACTGGCTCAAGAAACTTCTTCTACCGCAGTCATATCTGACCTTTTTAGTGGACTGACGAGGATAGACCTGAAGACTATGAAGCCCGTTCCAGACTTGGCAGAGAGCTGGGAGGAGAAGGAGGGTGGGAAAGTTTACGTGTTTCGCCTCAGAAGGGACGTGCGATGGAGTGATGGCAAACCCTTTACTGCGGAGGATGTGGTTTTTACCTACAGGGACATTTACCTGAATCCCAACATCCCTAACTCTACGGGGGACATGTTCAGAGGGGTATTGAAAAGACCCGAAGACGTGCGGAACTTTGTTAAAAAGTCTGACGCTTACACAGTTGAGTTTAGGCTCCCTACACCTTTCGCACCCTTTTTGGAAGCCCTCTCCGCTCCCATTCTTCCAAAGCACAAGCTGGAAAGGCACATAAAAGAAGGTACCTTCATGACTGCCTGGAACGTAAACACAGACCCAAGGGAGATAGTAGGTACTGGACCATACGTGTTAAAAAGATACGTAAAAGGTGTCACGGTAGAGTACGAGGCAAACCCCTACTACTATCAGAGGGACCAGCAAGGTAGAAGACTTCCTTACATAAAGAGGAGGATTGGCTACATAGTTCAGGACCCAGATACAGCCCTTTTAAAGTATTCACAAGGAGAGGTTGACTACATGAGCGTAAGACCTCAGGATGTGCTTTTCATGAGCAGGATGAAAAGTACGATTCTCTTTGACCTTGGACCTACACCCTCCACCACCTTCCTCGTCTTTAACATGAATCCAAGGGCTGATGTTCCAGCTTACAAGCTAAAGTGGTTTCAGAACCGTGACTTTAGAAGGGCCATATCCCACGCAATAGACAGGGAAGGCATTTGCTATCTCGTTTACAATGGGCTGGCTGAACCTCTCTACGGTCCAATAACGCCAGCCAACAGACCCTACTACGAGGAAGGACTTTTCCCAGTTTACGAATATAACCTAAGAAAAGCAAGGGCTATTCTTGAAAGCTTGGGCTTTAAAGATAGGAACAAGGATGGCTGGTTGGAAGACGCAGAAGGCAACACATTAGAAATAGTGCTTTTGACCAATGCAGGCAACAAGGAAAGAGAAGCCATAGGAAACATTATTAAGGAGGATTTGGAAAAAATAGGTATAAAGGTCATATTTAGACCAATAGACTTCAACACTCTCGTGAGTAAACTTACCTCACCTCCCTTTGCCTGGGAGGCTGTTATTATAGGACTCACAGGCTCCATGGACCCTCATTTTGGAAGAAATGTCTGGCATTCCTCCGGCACTCTTCACATGTGGAACCCAAGACAAGAAAAGCTACAAACCCAATGGGAAAATAGACTGGATGAACTTTTTGACATGGGAGCGGTGGAAACTAACAGGGAGCAGAGAATAAAAATCTACAGAGAAGCCTACAGAATTATAGCGGAAGAACAGCCCGTAATATTTCTGGCAACCCCCAAAAGCATGCTCGCAGCGAGGGATAATATTAAAAACCTTTTCCCCACAGTGTGGGGCTGGTACAAGGAAGAGACTCTTTTTTTAAGTGATTAGCTCTTTGAGCCTCTCTTTTAGGACCTTATAGGCTTCTTCTCTTATTACCTTGGCTACATCTATGCTGGAAAGCGTCTCCTGAATAACACTTTTTAGCGCATCTTCAAGACTTCTTTCAACAGTCTTGGATACATGCTCTCTTAAGTCCTCATAGTTTATCACTTGAGAAATTATAGAGTAAAGTTTTTCCTGCGACAGCTGAGCTCTAACAAGGTCCTTTATGGCGGATGCAAGGTTATCTGCTAAAGCTTCCCCAAAAGCGGGTTGTTCAGTTGTTTGTTCTGATATGGTAATTTCTTCAGGCTTTTCTGAAGTAGCTGGAGTGGTCTCTTCTTTACCAGCACCTATTATTTCCTCGAGCAGGCTCATTATGCTTATCTCTTCTTCAGAAGTGGAAGGCTTAGGTTCCAACCCAACCTCCTCTTGAAAAGTTTCCGCCAATACCTCTGAGGGTAATCCTCTTACCAGCTCCAGGGCTTTATCAACTACTTTACTAAGTTCCGCCTCCCTTGCAAATGTGTACTTTTTCTGCAAAGGTATACTTTCCGCGTCTATGGTAAAAAGCTCGTCTATAAGTAATATGTAAGGTTTTTTGGCAAGGTTTTCATCCTTTGACATTTCTATTAGAGTTCTTTGAGCTAACATAGCCGATATGGTGTCAAAGATTATAACATCGGCCTCCTTTGCCTTTTCCGTTGCCTCTTTCATATTTTTTACCTCTACTACTTCAGCCTCCTCTGAAAGGGCATCCGTTAATTTCCTAATGATTTCCAAATCAAAGGAAACTATAAGGATTCTTTTCTTGGGAACAGCGTCAAGTTTCGTCATTGCCCTTTCTATAGCTTCCTCTAACCCAAGTTCTTCCATCTGCATGTCTGCACCTGAGACCTCCATCTGAAGGGGAAGCTTCTCAAGCTCAATAACGTCCTTCTCAACCTCCTTACCCTCTATTAAATCCCTTACAATTTCAGCTCCATTTTCTCTGAGTACCTTATCCCTGATTACTTCTACCTTATTGGGAGGCAGCAGCTTATTAACATCCACTGGGAATAGGTCATCTACAAGAATTACATATTTTGCATCCTTAAACTTTTGCATGTACATGTTGTTTATATCCTCTTCAGATATAACTCCTGACACCGCGTCGTATACGATTGCATCGACGTATGAGGAGACGGTATTTATTGCCTCTTCACCGTTCCTTACTTCCAAAATGTTGTGCTGGGAGAGAGCCTCCCTTAGTTTGCTCACTACGCTTTTGTCAAAGGAAACTATGAGTATATTCATGATTTACCCTCCATCCTTTTAATTATATCGTCCAGTATAGCCTTGGCTTTTTCCAAACCCTCCTGCGGAATAATACCACCCATGGCAAGGGCTGTTCTTGTAGCCTTCAACCTTTTGATTAAATCCTCCTGTTGTCTAACAACTTCTTCAGAATCTCCTTTACCCTTTAGTGTCATAAAAACACCCACCAGAAAGAGGATAAGCCCAGATATGGAGACGCCTAAGGCAAAGGGCTTTTGGGTCATAGTGCTGAAATAATCTCCTATGCTGGCTTTTCTTGTGTACACATATACTTCGATGGCACTTTCCCTATGGGATGCGGATACAAATTCCTCTGTCTTTACTGGATTTAGTATGTTTCCAGTGGTTATAATTTTGCCTTCCGCAGTTCGTATAGAAAATATGTTCTCGTGGGGATTGGGAAGCTTCACTAAGCTTTTACCCTGATAAAACTCTGAAAGGAAAAGAGCGGTATTCTGATTAACCTTTGAAAGCTTATTAAAAACGTATACCTCAAGAACTATCCACTGCCCTACAAAAAAGGTAAGTGCACCTACGAGCATGAGAAGAGGACCAAACAGTCTTATCATATCACCCTCCCACTACCATATCTTTTATGTAAAGCGATGGGGAACCAACATTCCCGTAAAACTTGAGGTCACTACCCACTTCCACGAGGGAATTAAGCAAATCCCTTATGTTGCCCCCTATAATTACACCTCTTACACTCCTCTCTTTTTTACCTCCTCTATATATTATACCCGAGGCGCCCAGAGAAAAATCACCAGATACTGGGTCTGCTGTATGCAGTCCCATAAGGTCCGTTACCAGTAGAACCTCCTCAGCTTCTAACATTTCCTCCAAACTTTTATTCCCCGGTAGTATAAATAGGTTGGTGATACCAGAAGTGGGTAAGCTTTTAAACCCTTCCCTAATAGAATTACCCGTTGGTTTTGCACCAGCCTTTATAGCGGTGTAAGTGCTATGAAGAAAGCCCTTAAACTCCCCATTTTCCACAAGAATGTTCCTACGCATGGGATGCCCTTCCGAGTCCACTGGTAGGCTTAAAAAACCTCCTTCGAGCCTTCCATCGTCCACTATGGTTATTTTTTCTGAAAAAACCTTCCTTCCTTCCATATCTTTGAGAAAGGTTTTTCCCTTTACGAGGGCATCGCCAAGGAATATGGGAGTAAAAGCCTCCAGAATCATGGCTGAGGCTTCTCTAAAGAGTATGATGGGTATCCTTCTCGTTTCAAAGCTCGAGGGTTTCAGGGTTGCGGTAGCCTTAAAAACCGCATCTTCTACCATGCTCTTTAGCGGTAACTCTGAAAGCGTCCTCGAGCCAGCAAAATCATAGGATATGGATTGATCACCATCTTCTTCAGCCAAAACTGCTATGGAGGAGGTATACCATGTACCCATATAGCTGTAAAAAAGCCCACAGGAGTTAAAGCAATGCACCTCCACTTCTGCCTCCTTTAGGCTTGCCTTCCTCACCCCTTTCACTCTGCTATCCAGGTTCTTTGCATACTTTTCTAAGCCTATGACCAATTCAATTTTCTCGTCTATAGGCTTTTTTAGCCCTTCATAGTCGTAATAGGTTTGAAGATTGCCCAAGTTTTCGCAAGCGCCCAAAGAAAAACCTTCATCCTCTGGTGTTATATCGCACACCTGCATGGCGATTTTTACGCAGTCTTTCACAAAAGATTCCCTTAAGTCTGTAGTGTAGGAAAAGCCCATTCTTTTGCCTTTGAACACTCTTATGCCTATGCCCGCATCCTCTGCCCTTAGAAGGTTTTCTATGGATTCCTTCGAGGTTTCTATACTTGTCTTTTTTCTTCTCTCAATGTATACTTCGTACTCATAGCCACTGCCTATGGCTTCCTCTACCCACCTTCTAATGCTTTCCATGATTCAAAATTTTAAGAGAAAAAGGTAAAGGGGTGCTGTAAAAAGAAGGGAGTCAAACCTGTCTGTAAATCCGCCGTGTTCTCCCAGCAACGTAGAAAAATCCTTTATACCCACCTGCCTTTTTATAAAGCTTTTAAATAGGTCTCCCATGACAGCGCCAAAGACCATGAGAGGAGACCATAGAATTCCTTCTGCTCCGTGCAAAAAAAGAAGGACCAAAAGACCAGCAAATCCACCACCCACAAGTCCTTCCCATGTTTTTTTGGGGGAAAGCCTCGGAGACATACGCCTTTTTCCGAAGTTTTTACCAACATAATAGGAGAAAATGTCCACAGCCCAGACGAAGAATAAAAGCTTGATAAGAGCATAACTGTCCATGCCCTTTAGCTCAAGAACAAAAAGGGGTAAAAACCCAGCATACAGGCAAACCAGCAAAGCCCTCAAGAAGCCATCAAGGGACCAACTTTTCCAGCCAAGTAGAAAGGATAGAAGAAGTAAGGACAAAGTACCAAGTTCAGGGGAAAGGGAGGCAAACAAAAAAGTAAGAGGTGCAACGTAAAACTCCTTAATGCTCAGGGCTTTTGAAATTTCAAATCCTATGAGAAGAGAGAGTACAAAAAGTCCAAGGTAGAAGACAGGATAAGGAGAAAGGCTAAGGAGAATCGTAATAAGTCCTATGGATATACCTACAACCTCCCTGCTCTTATAGGACAGCACCAAACTTCCTTTCCCTCCTTGAAAAGTCCTCTATCGCCTTAAGAAGGTCCTCTCTTCTAAAGTCTGGCCAGTAGGTGTCTGTAAAGTAAAGCTCCGTGTAGGCAAGGTGCCAAAGTAGGAAGTTGGATATTCTCCTCTCCCCTCCAGTTCTTATAAGAAGGTCTGGGTCTGGTATTTGGCTAAAGTCCGACAGTAGCTTAAAGGAGCTCTCGTCTATTTGAGAGCCGGTTTCAATCATTTTTCTTATCGTCCTTATGATTTCATCCCTTCCACCATAATCCACAGCCAGGATGACATGAAGCTTTTCCTGTTTGGGCCTGAGTCTTTCAACCTTCTCCATTTCTCTTACGAGGCTTTCTGGAAGCCTGTCCCTTCTTCCCACAAAGGAGACTCTCAATCCTTTCTCGGTGAGCCTTTTGGCATTCTGTCGGATGTAACCCTCCAATAGTCTCATAAGGGCTTTTACCTCGCCCTCCGGTCTTTTCCAGTTTTCAGTGGAAAAGGCAAAGAGTGTCAACCACTTTATGTTTAAGTCTATGCAGGCTTCCACTACTTCTTCCGCTCTTCTTACGCCTTCGTAGTGACCGGCAATTCTTGGCAAACCCCTCTCTTTGGCCCATCTACCGTTTCCATCCATTATTATGGCAAGATGCTTTGGCACTTTCATGTTATCTACCCAGCTTTGCCCTCGCAGTAGATGCCTCCTCGGAAAGGGGATAATCCCTTAGTATAGCTTCGTAGAACTCCTTAGCCTTTTGATGGTCACCCCTTTGCTCGTAGAGTCTTGCCAATTGAAGGAGTGCAGAGGGTGCTTTGTTGCAATCTGGCATCTCCTTCTTCTGACATCGCTCTACCAAAGTAAGCCATACCGCTTCAGCCTTGTTGGCTTCACCTAAATCCCTGTATATTACACCAAGCCACAAGTAGGCGTTGTCTGTAAGGAGTGTCCTTGGATACTTCTTTATAAAATCTATAAACTTATCCCTTGCCTGATTTAGCTGTCTTAAATTGTAAAGCTTCATCGCTTCATCGTATTCCCTCTGAAAGTCTCCAGGGGGGGCTTCCTGTGGTTGAGATGTCTCCTGAGGTTTTGAAGGTGGCAACTCTTTCCTTGGTTCTGGTATTCGGGTGGCTGTTTCCTGGGGTATGGACCTTCCCAGCTTGAGCCTTTCCAACTCCAGCCTTATGCTTGATATACTTTCAGAAACATTGTCTATCCTGCTTTCAGCCCTAAGGTTTCTTTCCTCCAACATCCTCTGTTTCTCTTCAAGCTGGGCTATTCTGCTTTCAAGATTTGCGGTTCTCTTTTCAAATTCTTCCTTTGTGATGCTACCGCAGGAGAGCACAAAACTAAAAAGGGTTATGGTAAGAAGATAGAGCTTCCCTTTCATAGTTTCATTATACCATCAATTCTTCAGCATTAAAATATACTCGTCTTCTCTTTGCATTTGCATGTATTCTCTGGCAAACTTTTCCTTAAAGTGTTCAGGATGTTCTCTCAACAACTCCAACATCTGCTGTTTTTTGCTATTCTCCGCTCTGTGCTGTTTTACTTGAGCCTCTACATGATGTATAGCTTTTCTAAGTTCAAGCACTCTAAAAATACTGTACTGACTCAGAAAAAAGTTGTGGCATGTGTAAAAAAACAGCAAAACCGTAAGGGCTTTTGGAATCACCTCAGGCTTTAAAGCGGGAAAACTCCTCCTTCCCTCCAAACTCCGCTTCATGACCCATCTCCTCCTCTATCCTTAAAAGCTCGTTGTATTTGGCTACTCTGTCCGTCCTGGAGGCAGAGCCCGTCTTTATCTGTCCTGCGTTGGTGCCTACCGCAAGATGGGATATGAAAGTGTCTTCCGTTTCTCCAGACCTGTGGGATATGATACATCGGTAACCAGCTCTCTTGGCTAAGGCAACAGTCTGTAAGGTTTCGGTAAGAGTCCCTATCTGATTGAGTTTTATGAGTATGGCGTTGGCAATGCCTTCCCTAATGCCTTCTTCCAATATTTTGGGGTTTGTCACAAAGAGGTCATCACCCACCAGCTGAACCTTAGAAGCCAGCTCTTTTGTAACCAACTTCCAGCCCTGTATATCATCCTCCGCCATAGGGTCCTCTATGGATACTATGGGGTACTTATCCAACAGTTTGGCGTAGAAGTCGCACAGCTCCTCTGAGCTTAGTCTCCTGTCCTCAAAGTGGTAGAGTTCATCCTCGTAGTAAAACTCTGAAGAGGCACAGTCTAGGGCAAGAAGCACATCTTCACCCGGTTTGTAGCTTGCCTTTTCTATGGCAAGCATGAGCATATCTAAAGCCTTCTCTGTGTTTTCTATGTTGGGTGCAAAACCACCCTCATCACCCACGTTGGTAGAGTATCCCTTTTCTTTGAGTATAGCCTTTAGAGTATGGAAAACCTCTACACCTATCCTCAAAGCCTCAGAAAAACAGCCCCCGCCCACAGGCACTATCATGAATTCCTGAATGTCCAAAGGATTATCCGCATGCACACCGCCGTTTAGCACATTCATAAGTGGCACTGGCATTCTTCTTGCCACTATACCACCTATGTAGCGGTAAAGACTTATGCCCAAGTGATTTGCCATTGCTCTGGCAACAGCCATACTCACACCCAGCAGGGCGTTTGCACCCAGCCTGCTTTTGTTGGGCGTACCGTCAAGCTCTATCAGAATTTTGTCTATAAGAGATTGCTGTGAAGCATCCAAGCCTACAATCTCTTTCGCAATGACCGAGTTTACATTGTCCACCGCTTTGAGCACGCCCTTGCCTAAGTATCTTTTGGGGTCATGATCTCTAAGCTCGAGGGCTTCTTTTTCTCCTGTGGAGGCTCCGCTCGGCACAATTGCCCTTCCCTTGACACCAGAAGATAACTCAACCTCCACCTCAACGGTAGGGTTTCCCCTTGAGTCTAGCACTTCTCTTGCCCTTACGCTTTTTATGGTAGACATGAGAAAAAATTATAGCACGCTTCAAGGACCGTACTCTATGCTTGCTATTAACTTCACCCATGTTACAGGATTAAGCTTTTGATGTTGGAACACGCCGAAGATTAGGGTAAGAAAGGCAGTTATGAACGGAGGAATTACCATAAGAAGGCTTGTCTCTGGAAAGTTTCTCTTCTCTTCTTTGCTTTTCCCAAGCCAAGCCACGAATACTATGGGCATAAGGTATAGAACGCTGAGGATTGACCCTGCATAGAAAAGGTATAAAGCCCACTCCACTCCGGCCATTTTGGCACCTTCCTCAAGGTACTTTTTTGAAAGATAGCCTGCGGTGAGAGGAATTCCAGAAAGACCTAAGGAAGCCAGCGTTAGGGAAAGGGTCGTAATGGGCATAAGCCTGCCCATGCCCGCCACCTCTCTCACTTTATGAGCTCCATAGGCTTGTGAGTAGTTTCCCACGCACATGAAAAGGGTTATCTTCATTATGCCATGATTTACCAAATGCAAAAGCCCTCCCATGGTGGCAATCTGGCCGGGTATAAGTATGCCAAGGAAGATGTAAGAAAGATGGCTTATGGTGGAATAGGCAAGCCTCTTCTTTAGCTCTTCCTGAAAGACTGCCATAAGAGCACCAAAGAGTAGTGTAAATCCTGCAAGGTAGGCAGGAAGTTGCCATAGGTTCATGCTCTGCACAAGGTCCACACCGTATAAGTTGTAGATGAGCCTGAATACTCCAAAGGCTCCAGCCTTTACCACAGCCACCGCATGCAACAGCGCACTAACTGGTGCTGGAGCTACCATGGCCCTCGTGAGCCATCCATGTAAGGGAAAGATGGCAGCCTTTACGCCCATGCTGAAGAACAGGCCGTAAAAGAGGAACTCCGCCATCAGAGGTTGACCCTCTACCCAGAGGGCAAGCTTAGGGTTTCCGCCAGTGTAAAAGTCACCGTTTCCTACAAGTGTGTATAAAACAACAAGACACAGGAGGAAAAGACTTCCACCTAACAGCGTGTAAACAAGATATACACCACCAGCCTTAAGAGCCTTCTGAGTCCCTCTATGCACTACGAGGGGATAAGTGCTCAATGTCAAAAGCTCATAGAAGAGAAAGAAGGTAAACATGTTGCCGGCTAGGGCTATGCCCATGGTTGAGGTAACCGCTAGGTTAAAAAAGGTGAAAAACCTTCTCCTGTTCGGCGACCCTTCCAGATAGCCTACCGCATAAAGTGTAGTCAAAAGCCAGAGAAAGGAGGAGAGACTGACGAAGAGAAGGCCCGCTGGGTCTATTCTAAGGTGGAAGTCCGCAAAGGGCACCATGGGATAGCTAATCTCAAAAACCCTTCCCTGATATGTAGCCCATAACAAGTAAGCAACTACAAAGAGCTTGTAGAAGGCGGCAACTACATTGACTAAAGTCCTTGGTAAATACCATTCCTCCTTAAAAAAAGCTATTAGAAGGCTTGCAATTAAAGAGCTGAGTATAAGACTAAGCACCATAAGCTGGTCCATTCTTAAACTCCCGATAGTGCCTGAAGTAAAAACCCAGCCACGAGACCGGAGGAGAAAGCAACAAAGCCGAGGGCAAAGGCGGAAACTTCCATAAGGCGCGGAATAGGTAGGTGGTATATCTTTTCAGGTTGGAAGGAAAGGCTCTCTCTCCATATGGGATAAACGTAAAGAGCTGCCAAAAGACTACCCAATAGGAGGACGACACCCTGAAAGAGCATACTTACCTCAAAAGAGGCCTTTATAAGGAGAAACTTGGCAAAAAAACCACCACTCAAAGGAAGTCCCACAAGTGTGGCACCAGAAAAAAACAGGGCAAAGAAGGTAAAGGGATGGCTGTGGGCAAAGCCTGGCATGTAGGAAATGTCGTCCCTCTTGGAAACATAAATAGCATTACCCGATGCTAAAAACATGCTGGCTTTTGCCAGAGCGTGGGAGAAGGCTTGCATGGTAAAACCCTCAATTACCGTGGTTCTCATTTCCGCATACTGAGCTTTGTAATAAAGAGGAACTATCAAGAAAAGATAACCCATCTGGGCTACCGTGGAATATGCCAGAAGCATCTTTATAGTTTTCTGCCTTATGGCATAGTAAGAACCGAAGAATATAGCCAGTGCGCCAAGAAGTCCCAAGACCCAGCTTACATATTCCAAACTCTTATCCTTGGGAAAAACTTCAATCCAAACCCTCAAAAGAAGGTAGGCTGGTGGCTTTACCACAAGGGAAGAAAGCAAGGCACTTGCCGGGGCTATGGTGCTTGAGTGTGCCGGTGGAAGCCAAAAGTGAAAGGGGAAGAGTGCGGACTTTATCGAAAGGGAAACTATCAAAGGCAATAGACTGTAAAGAAACTCCCCACCCTCGGAAAAGCTTTTAGCAAGCATGTGCATGCTGAGAGAGCCGTAGCTGGCATAGATTATAGCAACGCCAAAGAGATACAGAAGAGAGGCAAAGAGTGAAAGGAGAAGATAATTCAGAGATGCTCTTACAGCTTTTTTGTGTCCGGGAAGGGCTACAAGCACCCCCGCGGTCAAAGAGAGCACCTCGAGGGAAACGTAAAGGTTAAAGAGGTCCTCTGACAAGAAGAAGGCGTTAAGACCTGCCCACAAAAAGAAGAAGAAAAACCAGAAAAACTCTTCCCTTTCCTTGTATGCACTTTTGAAAAATCCCAGGGAATAAACCCCAACGCCCACAAATACGACTGCGGTAAACATAAGAAAAAACCCAGAAAGACCATCGAGGCGTAGTCCTATGCCAAGAGGTGGAATCCATCCACCCACCCACTGGTACAAGGGCTTGCCATGCTTTAGAGAAAGCAAGAAGGCGTAAAAACTAAGAAAGCAAGAGAGCAACCCAAACACAAATACTGCGTAAAGCCTTAGCCTACCTATTAGGGACAGCAACCCTCCAAGTATGGGAAAGGCTACAAGATAACCCAAATCAAGACTCATCCTTTTCCCTCTTACTAAGACTTAGTATTAGGGCAATCCCTACCGCCGTGGCACTTACAGCCACTACAATACCGGTAAGCACAAGTGCGTGAGGAACTGGGTCTGGGTTTTGAGATGGTGTGTTTTTTGAAGTAGTCAGAAAGAAAAGAAAAACCGCTGACCCAAGTATGTTAACAGCTATAAGACGCTTAAAGGGGCTCTCCGCCGCGATAAAATGGTAAACGCTTACGGCTACAAGGATAAAAGATAGAATATAGTAGAAGCTAATCATACTTTACCCCTGTAAGCAGTGTAAAGTAGCAGTGCGGTAGAAAGACATATGGAGAGCTCTATGAGGATGATGGATATGGTGCTAAGAGGCAAAGGATATACGAGAAAGCCGTAGCCAGTTACCGCATACATAAGCCCAACACCACAAAAGACCAAAAGGCTAAGGAGCAGAAGGGACTTTTTAATAGATTCCCCAATATGTACGTCCTGACCAGTTAAACTTAGGAATATAAGACCGCCAGCCAAGAGGGAACCACCCTGAAAGGCACCACCTACAGAAAAGGTGCCCAGGTAGGTAACATAAAAGGAGAAGAAGACAGTCATGGGAAGAATCCAGCGAGAAAGGCTCTGAACCAACGGGTCCCTCCATACGTAGACTTTATCGCCCTTATTTAGGGCAATTATCCCAAAGACAGCCAGGGTTATAACGCCAACCTCTAGGAGTGTGTCGTATCCTCTGAAATTAAGAAGAACCGCAGTTACAGGACTTTCCACACCGCTCATAGAAAGCTTTTCAAAAACTAATACCTCAATCCTTTGCTCTTTTCTTAGAGTAAGCAGGTAAGGTATCATGTAAACAAGAAAAGCAAGGGAAATAACGCCAGCCCAGAATTTTCTTATGCGGTGCACTTTTACAGCTTTTATCCTTGCTGTAGCTATAAGCTTGAATATTAAGAGGCTTGTTACCGCAGAGCCGAGCACTATCTCTACCATGGCCACATCTGGAGCTTCTAACCTTACCCAAAGAAGACCGCTCAAAAGGCCAAAGACAACAAAAAAGATGCCACTTTTTAAACTATTCCTGCTGTGAAGGGACAAAAGAGCAGAGAGTAGCAGAAGGCTTCCAAGCATAAGGTCAAGCAACATCCCGCTTCCTCTTTCTATGAGCTATGGCGTAGCTAACCAAGGAGCTGTAGGAAACCACCAAAAGCCAAGTTAGAAGAAGCTTAAGGACTTCTGATAGGGTCCTTGTGGACAGCATCAAACCAAGAACCAAAAAGCCAAAGCCCAAAACATCAGCCTTAGTGATGGCATGTATACGACTGTAAGTATCCCTTAACCTTATAAGTCCTACACTTCCTGCAAGCAGGAAAAACACACCCAGTATGGTAAAAGTAAGCGACGCAATCTCAATCAACATCTCTTAGCAGTATTATAGCAAAGGCAACACCTACAACTCCTGCTACAAGGGCAAAGGCAAGGGCAATGTTTATGAAATAAGCATGCTGAGTGACCTTATAGGTAAGCAACAGGATGGCGGTTCCACCAGTCCCAAGAAGAAGAGATGCAAGCATACTATCTACTACGCTGGGTCCTCTAAACACCCTTAAGAAGCCCAAAAAAAGGTTTAAACCCAAAAGGAGCATTAAAAGGGTATAAATCTCTTTCATGAGAGCAACCTGTTTATAAGTTCTTCAAGCCTTTTTATTTGCTCTTCTCTATGGCTTTTTACATCCAAAAGGTGTATCAAAAGCACGTCTTTTTCCAACTCCACGCTCAGAGTGCCAGGCGTTAGGTTAAGCACCATAGCCAGCAGGAATCTTGCGGGTTTTTTATCAGAGGAGAGCCTATAGACCACAAAACCTGGGTCTACAACAAGCTTTATCCCCAAAACCCTCCTTGCCACATCCAAGCCACCCTTTAGAGAGTACCAGAGAAATGTGAAGAAAAATTCAAGAAAGGTTAAAGTTCTAACCTTTGACGGATAAAATCCAAGAGCCCTATGGAAAAAAATTGCAAGAGTCACTGCGGGAATGCCAAAGATAAGGGATTTAGGACTTAAACCCGCAAGAATTAGCCATAAGGAGGAATAAAGCCCAAAGAGAAAAAGCATTAGCCTATATTATAAAACATGGTAATCATCCTCCTTCTTACAGCTTTTTTGTCTTTGGCACTCTCAAAGGATTTCTGCGTGGGGAACATCCAAAACCCCTACCCAGACCCTTATGTAGAATATGTGTTTAGAAAAACCTTGGAAAGGGCTTTGTTGGAGAGCGGACACAGGATAAAATGCACCCCTGAAGCTGAGAAGATAACACCCTCTGTGGACCTCATAAAGGAAACTCCCATAGCTTACACACCCCAGCAGAGGGTTAGTGCCTACAATTTGGAGATAAGGGTTAGCCTTACATTAAAGGAAAAAAGGGTTTTCTCCGCCTTAGTATCCTACTCTTTACCCGATGGTAGTTTAGGGGACCTTCCAAGGAGGAGTGCTATACAGGATGCTTTCAATATAATATATACAGAGATGCTACAATTCTTAGGAAGGAGGTAAGCCATGCTAATAAACTACGAAACTACTAAAAGCATTGAAGAAGTAAGGAGTGCCATTGAGGAAAAGGCTAAGTCCAAGGGCTTTGGGGTTATGTCTGTGCATGAGGTATCTAACATACTTGAGAACAAGGGAGTGCCTATAGACTACAAATGTATTATAGTGGAGGTTTGCTCTCCTAGGCATGCCAGTAAGGTGCTTTCCGCAGACCCATACATTTCTACCGCCATGCCCTGCAGGATAGCCCTCTTTGAAAAAGATGGAAAAACTGTAATTAGCACCATAGCACCCACCGCTATGCTGGACATGTACAACAGACCAGAGCTGAGGGATGTGGCGGAAGAGGTGGAAAGGCTTATGAAAGAAATCATGGAGGAAAGCCTGTGAAGTGTCCAAGGTGTGGAAACGTAGAATTGCTTGAAGTAAACAAATACGGTGTTTTGGTAGATGTGTGCCCTTCCTGTGGGGGCATATGGCTTGATAAGGGTGAGCTTTCAAAAATAATAGAAGCTATGCGTAGGGCTGAGAGCAGTTTGGATGACGAACTCAGATCCATCACAAGAGAGCATCCTGATGTGTACAGAAAGTACGAGGAATACAAGTATAAGAAGAAGAAAAAGTCCATCTTTGGTGAGCTTTTTGACATATTCGATTGATGGATGATGTCAGGTTTATGAGGAGGGCTCTTGAGCTTGCCCTCCTTAGAAAAGGTCTTACTCATCCTAATCCAACTGTAGGTTGTGTAATAGTAAAAGATGGCAAAATAGTAGGGGAGGGCTACCACGAAAAAGTTGGAATGCCTCATGCGGAGGTGGTAGCTTTACAGAAAGCCGGGGAGAAGGCTAAGGGTGCTACACTTTATGTGACCCTTGAGCCTTGTAGCCACTACGGAAGGACGCCTCCGTGCACTGATGCCATAATAAGGGCTGGGCTAAAAAAAGTAGTAGTTGCCACTTTGGACCCAAACCCCCTCGTGTCTGGGAGAGGGGTTGCAAGGCTAAGAGAGGCTGGCATTGAAGTGGTCCTTGGCGTGCTGGAGGAGGAAGCAAAGAGAATAAACGAGGACTTTTTTGCCTACATAACGCAGAAAAGACCCTATGTAACCCTTAAGTGGGCTCAGAGCATAGACGGAACTATGGGAACAAAGACTGGGGATAGCAAATGGATAAGCTCGGAAGAGTCCAGAGCCTTTGCTCACAAGCTTAGAGCTGAGGCAACCGCAGTGCTTGTGGGTATAAACACTGCACTCAGGGACGACCCAGAGCTGACGGTCCGAGCCTTTGAGTGGGAAAGGCAACCCCTTAGGATAGTTCTTGACCCCCAGCTGAGGATTAGCGAAGGCTTAAAGCTTGTAAAGGATGGAAAGGCTCAAACGCTGGTGGTGACCGCAAAGGAAGACAGGGATAAGATAGACAGACTTCAGGAACTGGGTGTAAAGGTTATAATAGCAACCTCTGAAGATAGAAGGCTTAATTTAGGGGAAGTGCTGAGAGAGCTATACTTTTTGGATGTTATGCACCTTCTGGTGGAAGGAGGTGCTTATACCTTGACAAGCTTCATAAAGGAAGGACTCTTTGACAGAATTTGGGTCTTTTTAGCTCCTATGCTCTTGGGAGAGGGAAAGCGCATAGGAGACCTTAACATAAACTATGTTGCACAGGCAAAGAGGTTAAAACTAAGAGATTTAAAAAGGTTCGGGGAAGACGTAGCCTTAGAGTATCTGTTCCAACAGTCTTAAGACCATCTCAAGCTCTTCGTCAGTTTTCAAAACTAAAACCTTTACAGGACTTTGAGGTGTGCTTATAAGTTCCTTGTTTTCTCTGTTGGCATTGTTGTCTATTTCTATGCGTAAGAAAGAGAGCTTCTCGCAGATGACTTTTCTTACCTCCCAGCTGTTCTCGCCTATGCCACCAGAAAAGACAAGAGCGTCTACCTTGCCCTGTAGCAGAAACCAGTAAGCCCCCACGTACTTTAAGAGCCTATGAATAAAAGCATCAAAGGCAAGCCTTGCCCTATTGTCTGAATCCATGTGGGCTAATAGTTCTTTAAAATTTGAAACATCCGCCATGGCACTCAAACCAGACCTATAGTAAAGAGCATGATTTAGCTCCTCTGGGGAGTAGCCCATACGCAAAAGTTCAAGCAGTATGCCTGCATCTATGTCCCCCGGTCTTGAGACCATGAGAAGACCTTCTAAGGGTGAGAATCCCATTGAGGTTTCTACGGATAATCCATCCTTTACCGCACACAGGCTACAGCCTTGACCTAAGTGCATCATAATGAGGTTAGGTTTTTCCTTCTGTAAAATTTCCTTTGATTTTCTAAGAAGATAAGAATAAGAAAGACCATGAAAGCCGTACCTCTTTATACCTTTTTGATATAGGCTGTAGTCTATGCCGTATATCCTCGCATAGGGTGGCATATTCCTGTGAAAGTCCGTGTCAAAGAGGGCAAAGTGCTTGCTCTCTGGAAAGACTTGCAAGCTCTTCTTTATTCCCTTTAGTGCTATGGCATTGTGAAGGGGGTTTATCTGGGCAAGCTCTTCAAGAATTTTTAGGCTTTCCTCACGTATGGGCATAGGGCTGGTGTGTTCCATACCATGCACGACCCTATGGGCCACTGCACAAGGAACGCTTTGTATATTTTTCCTTAGCTCTTCAAGAGCTCTTTCAAAATCTTCCAGCCTCCTGCACTCGTAAGAGCCACGGAGGACTGCTTTAGTTTCCTCAAAAAGGGCGTATTTAAGAGAGGAGCTGCCGTAGTTTAGGCACAAGAAAGTTCTCATCGGACATCTCCGGTAGGTCTACGCCTTCTGAGTAGGCATATCTCAAAGCTTTTATCTGCATGTCTTTTAGCATGTCCACATACTTTCCGCCCTTTGATTGTAGTTTTGGAACTCTTTGGATTACGTCTATGGCAATGCTGAAGCGGTCTATTTGGTTGAGTATTGCCAGCTGTAGAGGTGTGGTTATGCCCCCTCTTCCCTTTAGAAAAGGCTGTAGATGGCTGGCATCTATGCCTATCTTTCTGTTTTCTCTGTAGCCTCTAACGTGTAGGTTTTTGTGGTTCTTTCTTCTGTAGGTAAGCCTGTGAATGAGCCACGGATAGCCGTGGAAGTTAAAGATTATGGGCTTGTCCGTGGTAAAGTAAACATCAAAGTCCCTGTCTGGAAGACCGTCTGGATGTTCCGTGTCTGGCGTTAACCTAAAGAGGTTTACCACGCTCACAAACCTTATGGCAAGGTCTGGGAAAAATTCCTTCAGTAGAATAAAGGCTCCCAGTGTTTCCTTCGTGGGTATATCCCCACAGCTTGCAAGAACTACGTCGGGTTCCCTTTCTGGATAAGTGGTAGCAAAGTCAAATATTCCAATGCCCTTGATAACATGGTTCATAGCACTCTCGTAGTCTAAATATTGGGGGTGTAACTGCTTGTCCGCCACTATTATGTTTATCCTGTTGGTAGAAGAAAGACATAGATGAACCGTTGCCAGCAATGTGTTAGCATCGCAAGGGAAGTACAGCCTTACCACGTTGGGCCACTTGTCCACTACGCTGTTTATAAAGCCTGGGTCTTGGTGGGTAAAACCATTGTGGTCTTGCCTCCAAACTACGGAAGTAAGGAGCAGGTTTAGAGAACTTATTGGCTCTCTCCAAGGCACATCTTGGCTTATGTCAAGCCACTTGCCAAACTGGTTTACCATGGAGGTTATTATGGGTGCAAACCCTTCGTAGGTGCTTAAAAATCCGTGTCTTCCCGTAAGGAGGTAGCCTTCAAGCCACCCCTCTACGGTATGCTCTGAGAGCATTTCCATAACTCTTCCAAAAGGACTAAGGTGTCCTTCGTCGCTGTCAATGGGCAGAATTTCCGCCATCCAAGCTTTTTTATGCTCAAAGGTGGGATGTAGTCTGTTGGAAGCGGTCTCGTCCGGTCCAAAAACTCGGAAGTTTTGGGGATTTTTCCTTAACACTTCGCTCAGATAATGGCCAAGGGGTAGCGTGTTGCTGTTTATGGTAAACCTCTCTACGCTGTAGTCCTTTGGATTGGGAAGTTTCAGAGGTTTCTTCAGAAGACCTCCGTTGGCGTAGGGTGTGTCCCCGAGCCTTCTGCCTTCTTCTGGGAAGATTTCTTTTGTATTTATGAGGAGCTTGCCACTCTCGTCAAAAAGTTCTCTCGGATTGTAGCTCATAAGCCACTCTTGGAGGAGCTTCAGGCTCTCTGGATTTTCTCTAACATCAGAGAGGGGCACCTGATGGGACCTCCAGTAGCCCTCAATGTGCTTTCCCTTAAACTCTTTGGGTGCAGTCCATCCCTTTGGTGTTTTGAGAATTATCAATGGCAAAATAGGTCTGCCCTTAGGGCTTTGCTTTATTTCCATCAGCCTGTCAAAAGCCTTTTTCATAGCATCCCACGTAGTTTCAACGACTTCTTGGATTTCTTCGCCCTCAACCCATAGAGGTTCGTAGCCGTAACCTCTAAAGAGGCTTAACACCTCTTCTTTTGGTATCCTTGCGAGGATTGTAGGGTTGTTTATTTTGTAGCCGTTTAGGGAAAGGACTGGGAGAACAAGACCGTCTCTTTCTGGGTTTAGAAACTTGTTTGAGTGCCAAGCGGTGGCAAGAGGTCCTGTTTCCGCTTCACCGTCGCCAACCAGAACAACGGCGATTAGGTTTGGATTGTCAAAGACCGCACCAAAGGCATGGGAAAGGCTATAGCCCAGCTCGCCACCTTCCTGTATAGAGCCGGGGAGTTCTGGGGTGCAATGGCTACCAAGTCCACCAGGAAAAGAAAAGCTCCTAAAAAGCTTCCTTATGCCCCCCTCATCCTGTGAGAATTCTGGGTAAAACTTGGTAAGCGTTCCCTCAAGAAAGAGGGGTGCTATGTAGCCGGGAGCTCCGTGTCCGGGACCTACCACCAGTATTGCGTCAAAGCTGTACTTTTTCAGAGCGTAGCTTGTAAGAAGGTATGTGAGGCTTATGTTGGGACTTGCACCCCAGTGTCCAAGAAGCCTCCCTTTGATATGCTCTTTTCTGAGAGGATCTTTTAGCAGGGGGTTGTCCCAAAGGTATATCATTCCCACCGCTAAATAGTTGCACGCTCTGAAGGCTTTTACAAGTTCTTTCATAGCTCACCCCCAAAACCCTCTTAGATTGATTATACTTCAAGCGAAAGTACCTACGAGCCGGCTATGCGTTCCTTTGAAGCTCTTGAAACTTTTGTAATTCACTTATAGCCCTGCTTTGTCCTATCTCTTTAAGCCACTCTTTAAAATCTTTTCCTTCAAGGATGCTCTGCAGCATAGATTTTTCCAAGGAGCTTAGGTCTTTGGGAATTATGTCGGGCCTTAGCTTAAGAGTTCTTTCTATAGAATGCCAGAGTTCCCATAGCCCAATAAGCTGATGGTTTCCAGAGAGCAAAACCTCTGGCACCTTCATACCCCTGTACTCTGGGGGTCTTGTGTATACTGGGGTACCCAGCCATCTTCTGAAGGAATCCCTACGGAGGCTCTCTGGTTCCGATAGGACACCGGGTAAAAGCCTTGATATACCCTCTAATAGCACCAAAGCAAAAAGCTCGCCCCCTGCCAAGATAAAGTCCCCCAAGGAAAACTCTTCATCCGCAAGCTTGTTTACTCTTTCATCAAGCCCTTCGTATCTTCCGCATATGACCGCAATACTCTGGAGTTTGGAAAGTCTGTCAAGGTCTGACTGGGTAAGTTTTTTCCCCCAAGGTTGTGGAATTATGGTATGGGGCTTCCCAAAGTTTTTTACCATATGGTCGTAAGCTTCAAAAACAGGCTCTGGCTTTAGAACCATGCCGGGGTGTCCACCGTAAGCGGTGTCGTCAACTTGACCCTTTTGTGCAAACTTCCTAATGTCTATAGTGAGAAGCTCCAACATACCCTTTTTTATAGCCTGCTTTACAATACCGTATTGAGAGTAACACTCTACGATTTGTGGAAAAATGGTAAGGACTATAAATTTCATCCCAAAAGGCTTTTTACGAGACTCTTAGCTCTGTCCTGGTTATAGCGGTAGTAAATGTCTATAGTTGTCTTTACATTGGAATGCCCTGCAAATTCTTTAACTATTTCCGCAGGAAAGCCAGCGTTTACCAAGTTTGTTATGTATGTGTGCCTAAAGCTATGAATTGAAAAGGGAATTTTTAGCCTTTGGGAAAGCCTGTTGGTGAACACCTGCAAGGAACCAGTCTTTACCTTTATATTTTCTTCGTAGTCCTCAAGCCAATTGTGTAAGTTCTGATTTATTTTTATTGTTTCTTCTTTTGAAGGTCCTATTATAGGCACGAGCCTTTCCTTTTTTCTTTTAGTTAACTCTGCAGGTAGTCTGAGCCAATATACTTCATCCTTATCCCTCATAAAATATTCCCTACGAAGCTGTGCGTATTCGGAGAGCCTTATACCGCTGTACAGAAAAAGGCTATAGACACGCTCGTATTTGGTGTTTTTTACAGATTCAAAAATTTTCTGAAGTTCTTCCTTTGTTAAAGCCTTGGGAGCTCTCTTGGGTTTTGTGGTGGAAAGCTCATCCCTTATGTCTTCTATCACTGCCTCAATTTCAGAATGGCGTTCCTTGTCAAGCCAACCCCTTCTAAAGGCAAACTTATAAAAATGCTTTATGGCAGACAGATGGGTCAGAAGTGAGGAAACAGAGAGGTTGGAGGCATCCATATAGGAGTATATTAACTTTGGGTCTATGTTAAGAAGGTCCTCTTCAGTTTCCAAGTGCTTTTGAAAGGCAGACAGGCACATTCTGTAGGTGGTTACAGTTCTTTGGCTCTTGGTTTTACTCAAGCTCTTAACCCAAAGCTCTATAAGCCTCTCCATGATTAAAATTTTATTCCTCCTTCTTTATTTTCTGCAGTTCCATGCGAAGAGAAGAAAGCTCCATCTCTTTACTAAGAAGTTCCCTATCTTTCTCAAGTATTGTTCTCTGTATTTCCAGCTCCTTCTGACTGAGGATATACTCCTTTTCCCTCAAGGCTTCTTGAAGCTGTTTCGTTTTTTCCTCTTCTTTTGCCAGCATTTCCCTTAGCTCCTGATTTTCCTTCTCTTTTTCATCACACCTGCTTTTTGTTCTTTCCAGCTCCTTTAAAAGAAATTCCATTTCCTTCTCTTTTATAGCTAATAAGGTGTAGAGGCTGGAAAGCTCATGAAGTAGCTGTTCCTTTTGCTGTTCCTTTTGCATCAGTGCGGACATGTAGGTGGCTATAAGACTACCTTCAAGCGTAGACTTCAAGCTCTCAAGCCCCTCCTGCGTTTTCCTTTCCCTCTCCTCGTTGGCTTCCTTCAAGCTTTTTAGGTAGTCAAACTCCTCCTGAGTTAGGTATACATACCATATACCATCCTCTTCCTTACCGCCCCTTAGAAGGCCAGCCCTTATGCGATTTTTGACGGTGTTTAAAGAGAGATTGTTGAGGGTTGCATATTCCGACGCCTTCAATTTGACATTTTCCATGATGCTCTCCTTTCAAGTATTTGATACTATGATATGTCAAAAATTTATAGATGTCAACATGTATCAACAAGCAAAAGCCATCCAGGCATGTTAATATAATGGCAATTATATTAACAACTCTTAAGAGAGAAGTAAAGTCCAACACTTGAACGACTAACCTAATCTTTTAGCTCCGAAGGTTGTCATAGGCGTCACAGTAAAACTGTTAGAAAATTGACGACCTAAAGCAAGAGCTAAAAGAAGGACTCCGAGAAATCCACCAGCTTTTGTAATAAGGTTCTAAAACCCTTCACAATAAAGAGGAAAAGTAAACCTCTCTCGAATGCTCTGGCAAAAGTTGCCGTAAGATAGGTCTTGTTTGCTATTTTGTCCAAGTGCCACCACCACAAACTTAGGGGTTTTTGTTATTGCCTTTCTGTTTGTAATCAGGCGGTCCAGACTTCTTTAAGCCTTTTATTAACCTTATGTCCAACTTTTTCGTTTCTGGGTCCCTCAGGAGATAAGACAAGAAGCCGTTTTCAATCCTACAATTGATAGCTAAAACTATTAAAAAACTCTTCGCTGTTTATAGACAGAAAAGGTAAAAGGTTTGCTCCTGTTGAAAGAATACCACCTTTTGTAGAAAAGCTCTCCATCTTCTCCGCTTTTTATAAATGCCTCCTTTATAAGGTAAAGGAGTCCCTGGCGGAACCAATCGGGTATTTCCGCTCCTCGCCTAAGCCTTATCTTACAGGAGAGTCTCACTGCTCCCTCCTACTAAAAGCTATTATATAGCCTTTTATAGGTTTAAGTCTTTGTAGTGGTCAACTACAACCCTTCTTATTTTTTCTAAAAGTTCCTTGTCATCTATCTCTACTATTGCCCTCTTTGTTTCTGGGTTGAATTCAGGCATGGATATAAAATAACCTCCATGCTTGGCTTCGTAGAGTTTTATACCCCTTATTAATATCTTGTTGTCAATTTTTACATCCGCATAGGCAAGAAGCCTAGGTTTCCTGGTGGATACTTCAAAAGGATAAAAGTCTACCAGTTCTACCTTCATGCTTTTTGCTTCTGAAGTTTTGCGTATTTATCCAAGGCAAGCCTTCTTTTGATGCCGTTGACCCTGTCTATGAAGGTGATGCCCATAAGATGGTCCATCTCATGCTGGAATACTATTGCTGGAAACCCCTCAAGCTCGTAAACCTTTTCTTCCCCAGTAAGGTCTTTGGCTTTAACCACCAACTTTCTAAACCTTTCAACCTCTACAGTGAGCCCTGGAAAGGAAAGACAACCCTCTGTATACTTTATGCTTCCTTCCTTAGAGAGCACTTCTGGGTTTATCAAGACTAGTTTTACAGGTGGGCTTTCCTTCTTAGGTGTGGTATCTATGACCATTATTCTTAGGCTTTCTCCTATCTGGTTGGCTGCAAGTCCAACACCTTCCGCATGATACATGGTTTCAAACATGTCCCTCACCAAGCCCTCTATTTCCTTATCTATAACATCCACTTCCTTTGTGGGTGTTTTTAGTATAGGGTGCGGAAAGGTTAGAATTTTTCTAACCATAGTTGTTTTAAATATCTATCTACTTTCACGAGAGTCAAGGGTATAAACTATGAAAATAAACGAGTAGATAGTAAAAACTCCACAGCAAAATACCGTTTCATAGCCTAACTTTCTAAGCAAAACCCAAAGGAGGTGGAGCCATGCAAAAACTAAGCAAGGTGGAAGACCTTCTCAAAGACATTCCAGGAGCTGTAGGTGTGGGGGAGTTTAGCGATGACGGTAAGCTCCTTTTCTACACCGACAATCTCAAGGAACAGGCTGCGGAGTACTCCGCAATGCTTTGCGCCACCATCAAACAGCTCGCTAGCACTATGGCAAAGGGTTGGGACATGTACTCGGGTCAGGAAGGATTTTACCCAATATTAGGCTTTGCCGTGGGATGCGGAAAGTACGTGGCTATGGTTATGGGCAACGTAGCAGTGTTCGCCGAGTTGGAAAAAGCAGACTTAGACAAGACCTTTGAAATCATGTCTAACTATGTATAAGGGAGGTGTAGCCATGGCAAACCTTGAAAGACTTTTAAGCATAAGAGGTGTGTGGGCCGCTGGGCAGTTTAACAACGATGGTACAATCGTAGAGTGCAAGGGCGAGCTGTCCCAAGAGTTTGCCCTTATGGCAGCGCGTATGTGTGCAGCCAATAACAATTTAGCATCAGTTCTATGTGATGCATTTACAGGCATATCGGAGCAAGAATGGACTCCTATGCATTGCTGGGCTGTAGCAGGTCCCAAACACGGTATATTCGTGTTTAAAAATTTGGGTGTTATGTTTAACACGAGGGAGGTCTCCTTCAACGAGATTCTCAAGGCACTTATGGAGGAGTCTAGGTCCTAAGGCGAAGCCCCCGTATGGGGGCCTTTATCATGTTTGATTTTCTTTCTAAGGAATGGATAGAGTTTTGCCGGAAACTTATCGCGGAGCGCAAAGATATAGAGGAAAGACTAAGAGGCTTTGGCGCAAACATAAAGTACTACGTAGAGGACGATAGAGGCAACGAAATAGGAGCTGTAGAGTTAAGGGTAGAAAATGGTCGCATAGTTTACTTGGGGGAGGTTCGCTCAAATACTTTTGATTACGAAATTGGAGCGAGGTTAGAGGTTTGGAAGGCTATAGCAACAGGAGAGATTGGTCCAAGGTTTGCTCTCATAACTAAAAAGCTAAAATTCAAAGGCTCTCTCATTGAAGCTTTTAAATACGAGGATGTGCTTGAAGACCTCATAAGCACATTTTCTAGCATTCCTACCCGTTGGTCGCTATAGGTTGTTGCAACATCGTTGCAACACACAACATCCTTTAACAGCGTAAACTCTATCAAAACACTTGTGTATCAAAACTTCCGGATTCGTGCCTTTTGGCACGTTTATTGCATATAGTAAGGTTGAAAAACTTCAAAGGAGGTAGTGCCATGGCAACACTCAGCAAGCTAAAGGAGCTAATGTCCATACCTGGAGCTATAGCAGCCGGGGAGTTTACTGACGATGGCAGGCTTTTGGCTTACTATGGCAACATTGACGAGAAGTCCGCAGAGATTGCTGCCATGATGTGTGCTGCCAACAAACTCATGGGCAACATGCAGGCAAAAGGGTGGAGTGCCTATACGGGTCAGGGAGGTTTTTATCCTGTTTGTGGTTTTGCGGTTGCGGGTGGAAAGTATGCCGCCTGCATAATGGGCAACGTGGGTGTATTTGTAGAGCTTGATAAGGCAGACTTTGATAAGACCTTTGAAGTCCTTTCAAAATACATCTAAAAGGAGGTGATTACCATGGCAAACCTTGACAGACTTATGAACATTAAGGGAGTGTGGGCTGCGGGTGAGTTTACGGATGATGGGAAACTGGTTGCCTACAGGGGCAACATATCCGAAGAGCATGCAGCCATGGCTGCGGAGATGTGTGCAGCCAACAATATGATGGCAAGGATGCAGTGCGACGGATACACCGCCTTTTCAGGTCAGGAGTGGACACCTTTGCATGGTTGGGCACTTACCGGTCCCAAGTATTCTGTGTGTGTTATGGGCAATGTGGGAGTCTTTGTAAACAACGATGAAGTTTCCTTCAATGAAGTCTTCAAGGTTTTGAGAGAGGAAGCAGGAAAGTGAGAGCTCAATGGGGAAGGTCCTGAGCCTTCCCCTTTTTTTCTTGGAGGTTAAGCATGTGGAAACTTTTCCTTATTATGGGGCTTCTTTTTCATGCTTCCCATGCGGGTGAGCAGTTGGCGAAGCAGAGGGGTTGTATGGCCTGTCACGACATAAAGGCTAAGAAGGTCGGACCTTCCTACACAGACATAGCCAAAAAGTATGCAGGCAGGGCCGACGCAGTAGAATATCTTACGGAGAAGACCCTCAAGGGAAGTTCTGGCGTATGGGGAACTATACCTATGCCACCTCAAAAGATACCAGATGCAGAGGCAAAAGAAATAATTAGGTGGATTTTGTCCCTCAAATAAGGAGGTAACAATGCACAGATTTCTTTCAGAGGATTGGATAAAGGCTTACATGGATGAGTGGAACAAAAACGAAAAGCTTAAGAAAAATCTTGAGGATTTTTCCGCCAGCATAAAGTACTACATAGAGGGCAAAGAAAGCGAGGCTGTTGAGCTTATTGTAGAAAAGGGAACTGCAAAGCACGCTGGCAAGGCAAATTCGCAAAAGTACGATTTTGAACTATGGGCAAGTCCAGAAAACTGGAAAAAGCTCGCCACAGGTGAGATGGGTCCGAGGGCTGCCATGCTCACCAAAAGGCTCAAGTTTAAGGGGTCCATGATAACTGCTATGAAATACATGTCCTCCTTTGAGGAGAGCCTTAGAATGATGTCAAGGATACCTACTGTCTGGGATGTATAATTTCCACATGGACCTTTCCCTCTTTGACAGTCTCTTCGACGGGGTCCTCCTCATAGATGAAAACTTAAGGGTAGTCTATGCAAACAGTTCAGCCAAGAGGCTTTTGGGAGAAAATGAGCTGGTAGGTAAAAGCTGTGTAGGTCTATTTTCCATATGCGAATCTTGTCCCTTTGGCTATGTGAGGGAGGAGGGGGAAGGAGTTCAGGTTTACGATGTGGTTCTTAAGAATTCAAAGCATTCTTGCTGGAGTATGTCACCCTTCTACGAAAGTGGTAAATTCAAGGGCGTTATAGAGATATTCAAGGATGTTAGTAACGTGGTTTATTGTATTCTTGAAGCGGAAAGACAAAAAACCTACAAAGAAACCATACTCAACTCTATAGTTGAAGCCATCCTTGTGATTGACCCAGAAGGAAAAGTTTTAGAGCATAACCACATAGCCAGAAGGATGCTCTGCAGAGAGGAAGAAGAAGACCTGACTGGAAAAAGTATAAGCGACCTTATAAACCTTTCCCTTCAGGAGCTTCCACCAGAAGGAGAAAGGTCTGATATATACATAGAAACACCTTGCGGTAGACAGAAAGCATCTCTTCTTGTATCCCCAATGTCATCGGGTTTTGGCTATGTGGTATCTCTTTATGTGGTAAGCAATGTCTCTGTGTGCGAGCTTGAGGAGGGTGAGGTCATAATTACAAAAAGCCCAACCTTTCAAAAGGTCTTGGATACCGCAAGAGCGGTAGCGGAATATGACGTAAACGTACTCATAGAAGGAGAAACGGGCACAGGAAAGAGCCTTTTGGCAAAGTACATACACTACCTTTCACCAAGGAGGGATAAGCCTTTTGTAAAGGTGAACTGCGCCGCCATACCAGACACACTGCTGGAGGCAGAACTTTTTGGTTATGCGAGGGGAGCTTTTACTGGTGCTGTAAGGGACAAACCTGGCAAGGTTGAACTGGCGGAAGGTGGAACACTTCTTTTAGATGAGATAGGCGATATGCCCCTTTCACTTCAGGCTAAGATATTACATCTCGTGCAAGAAAAAGAGTTTGAAAGACTCGGAGATACAAAGACAAGAAGAGTAAACCTCAGGATAATAGCGTCCACCAACAAAAACCTAAAAGAGTTAATGAAACAGGGACACTTTAGAGAAGACCTTTACTATAGGCTTGGCGTGGTAAGACTTCATCTACCACCTTTGAGAGAAAGAAGGGAAGATATTCCCCTTCTGGTTAGTAAGTTTGTGGAAAAATACTCACAGAAATATGCCAGAAAAATTAGAGGCGTATCTTCAGAAGCTATGAGGCTTTTACTTTCCTACTCTTTCCCCGGTAACGTCAGGGAGTTGGAAAACATGATAGAACGTGCGGTCATTACCTGTAAGGGTAGTCTCGTAAATCCTGAGGACATTGAGTTAGATACTGACAGAGAGATAAAAGCGCAGGAGGAGAAAGAAAAAATCCTTAGGGTACTTGAGCAAACTGGTGGCAACAGGAGCCTTGCCGCAAGAATCTTGGGCATACATAGAACCACACTGTGGAGAAAGTTAAAAGAGTTGGGTATAGGTTAAAATATACCCATGAAGGTCTTGGCAAAAAGTGTAAGGATTGATGTGGTGGGCGAAATAGAAAGATGTCATGATGGCGAGAACTCAAAGTTTTACTGTTTGCCCGTGAAGATACATTTTGACAACGGTGAAGTGAGAGACTACATGCTAAGAGCCCATGGCGAGCCAAAGACCCTGAAAGATTTTATGGAAAATAAAAAGGGGCTCAGAGATAGGATGGAAAAGTCTTTCGGGCTTTCCGAGAACGGCGATGTGGTTTACATTGGCTATTTAGCGGAAGAAACTTCTAACGGTTGATATATCATCTTCTATTTGTTTTATAAGGTCTTCCACGCTGTTGAATTTCTTCTCGTCCCTTATGAACTTTAAAAATTCTACTTGTATGTGCTTTCCTCTCAGGTCTTCTTCAAAGTCAAGGAGATGCACCTCAAGCACCTTTTTTTGCCCTCCAAAGGTAGGTCTTTTACCGTAGTTGGCAATTCCTATAAATTTTCCGTCAACCCTAACTGCATACACGCCTTCCCTAAGGCAGAGGTTTTCCGTACCTTTTAAGTTTGCGGTTGGAAATCCGAGAGATGAACCCCTACCGTCTCCCTTTATTACTTGCCTCCTTACGGAATAATTTCTACCAAGATATACGCTAACTTCTTCAAGCCTACCCATGTGTAAAAGCCTTCTAATCAAAGTGCTACTTACCACATGTCCGTTTACCCTAAAGGGTTGCACTTCTTCCACCTCAAAGCCTAACTCTTTTCCCATTTCCTTGGCAAGCTCTATCTCACCTTCCCTTCTGTAGCCAAACCTCCAGTCATAACCTACAACTAAGTGCTTGCATCTGAGCCTTTCAAACAGCACTTCCTTCACAAAATCCTCTGCTCTAAGCTGTGCAAACTTCCTGTCAAACCTTATAAAAACCACAGTATCCAAACCTTCAGAAAGTATCAAAAAAGACCTTTCTTGCACGTCTGTGAGCTCGCAGGGTGCCTGCGCTGGACTCAGAACCGCAAAGGGGTGAGGGTAAAAAGTCAAGGCTACGCTTTTTAATCTCTTCTCTTGTCCCCTTTCTTTTACTCTTTTCAAGAGAAACTTATGACCAAGATGGACACCGTCAAAGTTTCCTACAGTGACCACAGTGTCCTCTTCCAAAGCCTCAACACAGCTTAAGCCCCTAAGACATGTGCTTTGACTGGTTTTGAGACAAACTACCTTTTCCATAGTTTCTTTATCTTTTCCCAGAAGCTTACTTCCTGGCTTACTTCCATCTTCTCTTCTACCAAAAACCTATCTGTGTAATCGTCTAACAGTATAAAGCGGTCACAAACCTTACGAAGATGATAGGAGCTTGTTCTTTTGAAGGTGGCATTTTCAACCCTTTTGCCTATTCTTTGGACTTCCTCCACCGTATAGGAAAAGTCGCTGTCCCCGCTCACTAACACGGCGGTATCAAACACGTTCATGTAAGCCATGCTTAGCATGTCTGTGGCAAGCATTATGTCCACTTCCTTTTCTATGTATTCACCCGATGGAAGTCTTCTGAGCTTTGCCAGTTTAACCTTTATGCCCTGAAGGGATAGCTCTTCCAGAAAACGTCTCTGTCTAATGTAGCTTTCCCATTCTGGGCTGTTTTTCTTCAGGTCCTTTTCCTGTGGCACCGCACCGTAAAAGTAAGCCCTTATAAGCCTTCTGTCTTCAACTAAAAAGTTCAATAGCCTCTGGTAGTCTATCCTTATGTTCATATACCTTATGGCGTGGAAAAGGTTAGACCCGTCTATGAATATGACCACTCTCTCATAGTTCATAGAGAAAACCGCATAAAGCAGGCAAGCCCATCTATTTTTCTCTGAAGTTCCTCAGAAACTATGGTCTTTACGGTTGCTCTTTCTTCAAGGGCAAATTCCACTATTTCATCCACTACATCTGGCACCTCGTAAACCTTTTCTTCCGAGGGACACTCGGGCTTTAGAAGCGGAAGGTTAGACTTCTCACAAACGTAGCCGGGCTTACGAAAGTCCTCAGGAACAAGAAGCACGCGCACGTTGCCCATGTACAGCTGTTCAAGCACCTTTGAAGTTCCGTTTACCGCAAGACCTTTACCTTCAAGCTCCTGAAGCTCTCTTAAAAGCTTAACCTCCTCCTCTCTGCTTCTTTGTATTAAAAGGTTATATACCTTTTCCCTTAGGTCAGACTCTTCTACGTAAGAAGGATTTATGTTTATGTATCCCACCAATCTTTCAGATAGGTATGTGTGTAGGTGGTTTTCTATCTCCTTTATGTCTTCCCTATCTGAACCTATGACCAACATGTCAAACTTGTTTTCCTTCCATGCTTCCATGAGAGCATCCGCTGCTATTTTGAAGAGTCTATGCTTTTCCTCCCTTATTCTCATGTGAAATCTATACTCGCCAAAAGAGTGCTGTACCATGTTAGGACCGCCTATTCTTGAAGGCATGGAAAACCTCATCGTCCCCTCCGCACCCTTCAGCATACTACCACCAGAGTGAAACTTGTGAGCTCTCGTAGCCAAAGGTTCTACAAAATCAAGCACTTCTGTAAGACCTTGAAGGTCTAAGAGGAAAAACCTCACATGCTTTCTGTCCACCAAAAGAACACCTATTCTCCCAAGCTCCTCGTCTATGGCCGCTATTTCCCTTATAAGAGGGTCTGGGGATATTACCAACCTATTTCTGTAAGTATAGGGAAGTTTAACAACTTCAAAGAGCTCCCTCCCGTGAGAAGAAAAAATGGCAATGCCCCTACAACCTTTAAGGTTCTCCGGTTCTGATATAAACTCTTCTATCCTTTTGAAGTCCTCTTCTATGGACTTTAAGACGTTCTCCTTTAGTCCCCAACCGTGGATATAATCCCTCTGAGCCTTAACCATATCCTTAAAGGTCTTTAGATACTTCCTATCGGTTCTTTCTTCTACCCCGAGCTTAAGGTAAAGGTTTGTAACCTTGTAATCATTCCCCCTAAAAGAGAGTAGGGTTTCAAGAGTTTCCTTTAGTGCTTTCATTGATTACCTCCTTAGCGAATCATTAGTCTCTATATTTTATCAAAAGCTCCCTCGCATACCTATCTTTTAACCTATCCTCCTCACCCCAGAGCATACCTAAAACTTTCCACCTTTTACTTGTCCCGAAGGTAAAGTATATTCTACCCCCCATGGGTTTAAGTTTAAACACATTCTTATAACCCTTCATGCTTTCAAACCTTTCCCCCATGCCCTTCATATTCAAAAGCATGAGCTCCTTAATAAACTCCTGCTTTGCCTCCTTGCTAAGTTCAATAAATTCCCTTATGGACCTTTCTTCAAATTCTATGTTTTCCAAGACGCTCTCAAGCACCTCCCTGTACGCTTCTTTTTTGCCTTCCCACTGAACTTTCAGTTGTTCTACTTCCAGCTTCAAAAGTTCCTTCTCTTCCTTCTCCCTTGCCAAGGCTTGTAAAAGGGCTTCTCTTTCTTCCCGTATTTTATGGTTTTCCTCAGAAAGCTCCTCAAGGAGTTCATAAAGTTGAACCAGTTCCTTAGATAGTCTTTTTCTTTCTTGTCTTAGTTTTGAAAGCTCTTCTTTCCCAGCTTTTGGGCTTTTTTCTTGCATTGCATCCAGAAGCTCAAAAAGCTCCCTGTTCACCCTTGTAAGTCTTTCCAACTTTTCTGTGTATTCCTTAAATCTTCTCTGGGTCTCTGCCAACTTTCTGTTCAGTTCTTCCCTTTCCTTCTCAAGATTTTGTCTTTCCGTAAGTTCTTCCTCCCTTAGTCTTTCATATTCTTTTTCTATCAATTCCTTTTCCCTTTCAAGCCTTTCAGTAATCTCCCTCAAGAGCTCTATTTGCTCCAAAAGTCTTTCCCTTTCTTCTTCATTCCGAAAGAGCTGTTCTTCGAGCCTTTTCCTTTCTTCCTCAAGCTTTTTCGTCCTCTTTTCCACAGGAGATTCAAAAAGCCATATGAGCAAAACAGTAGTAAGAAGTGAAGGTGTAAACTGAACTATGGGATGATAGTCTGACCTCAAAATGGAAAGGCCAAAAATCTGAAAAAGGGATAGGTAAGCAAGCCATATTACAGTTTTCTCCCTGTATCCGAAAAGCCATGCCAGATATAGGGCGGAGTTGAGGGCTAAAACTGTTAGAATATCCTCCGCCCTCTGTGGAAAAAGGTCTATGGGCAAAAATTCAGATATGTAATATAGTAAAAAGTTATAGGATAAAATCATAAAGAGTAGTTTTAAATGCTCCCCTAACATAGGTTTAATGATAACATCTCCATCCTAAAAAGGAGATTTTAGGGGCTAAAAATCAGTCCCTTACGGTTTCTCTAAAGTCTACTTCTGACGAACCTAAAGGCAAAACCACTTAAAAAGATTATTGTTATGAGACCTATGAGGGCAAGTATAAGAAGATACTTCATAGTTCTATCTCCGCATGTCTTGAGGCGTGACACTGGATGTTTACCGCCACTGGCAGGGAGGCTATATGACAGGGATACAATTCTACCTTTACATCTACTGCGGTAACACTTCCGCCAAAACCCATAGGACCCCAGCCTATCTTGTTGACCTCCTCTATTAGCTCCTCTTCCATCCTTCTGGCTACTGGGTCTGGATTTCTTTCACCTACGGGTCTAAGAAGGGATTTTTTTGCAAGAAGGGCACAGTATTCAAAGGTTCCACCTATACCGACCCCTACGGTAAAGGGTGGGCATGCGTTTGGACCTGCCAGTTTGACCGTTTCAAGCACAAACCTCTTTACACCTTCCCAACCATCCGCCGGCTTTAGCATGGCAAGGCGCGATGTATTTTCAGAGCCTGCACCCTTCGGTGCAAAGATGAGCCTGAGTTTGTCTCCTGGCACAACCTTGTAATGAATGACCGCTGGTGTGTTATCGCCCGTGTTCTTTCTCTGAAATACTGGGTCGTATACCATGGAAGCTCTCAGGTAGCCTTCCGTGTACGCTTTTCGGACGCCCTCGTTTATGGCATCTTCCAGAGAACCACCCACTACACGAACTTCTTGACCTATTTCCACGAAGACCACAGCTACACCCGTATCCTGACAGTATGCCATCTGTTCTTCCCTTGCCGCACTTATGTTGAGCAGTATCTGCTGAAGCACCTCCCTGCCGAGCTCGGATTCTTCCCTTCTTAGGGCAGTCTGATAGGCTAACTCCACGTCCTTCGGAAGCTCGTAATTGGCCTTTATAGCTATTTTTTTGACCGCTTCCACTATTTTTTCATAATGAACTTCTCGCATTTATAAGCTCCTCCACTATAGCTATGTTTTTCTTCACGGAGGCTACGGACCTCTTCCACATTTCACGCTCCTCTTCTATCATAGGAATTTTAATGATTTCTTCAACCCCGTTGTTTCCAAGTTTTACTGGGACTCCTACGCATAAGCCTTCCGCCTCGTAGTACTCCGCTACCTCACCGTCCAAATACACGGAGCAGGGAAGTATTCTTTTATTGTCTGTTACTATAGCTTCCACCATTTCTACTATAGAGGCGGCGGGTGCATGGTATGCGGACGTGCCCATAAGGTCCACTATCTCACCACCACCAAACTGCGTCCTTCTTATAAGCTCGTTAATCTTCTCCTTTGAAAGCATATCCTTTAAAGGTATGCCTCCCACGTTAGAGATGGATATGAGAGGCACCATTTCATCCCCATGCCCTCCTATCACATAAGCGTGTATATCTACGGGTGAAACCTTTATCTCCCTTGATATGAAGGTCTTAAAGCGTGCGGAGTCAAGCACTCCAGCCATACCTATAACCCTGTTCTTTTCAAAGCCCAAAAGTCTATAGATTGCATAGGTCATAAGGTCTACAGGATTAGTAACCACTATGACGATGGATTGTGGAGCATACTCTCTTATCTTGCTCGCTATAACTGAGAGTATGGAGATGTTTTTGTCAAGGAGGTCCTCCCTGGACATACCAGGTCTCCTTGGAAAACCAGCGGTTATGACTACTATGTCACTATCCTTGAGAGCCTCGTATCCTTCACCATCTGGACTAACTGTGTAACCCTCCACTTTACCGTCAATGTTCAAAGCTGAGAGCATCTGCAGAATGTCTAAAGCTTTACCCTTTACGGGTTCTATAAGCTTTTCCCCATCCCTTTTGGGTAAGTCAAACATACGCACATCCACCAATCCCCTAAGAGCTAAGAGGCTGGCTGTGTGTTCTCCCACATTACCCGCACCCACAACGGAGACAACTTTACGCAGTTTCATAGTCTTTTACCTCCTTATATAGTATTCCACTTTTCAGCATTATGTTTTTTGGTGATCTCGCTGCGATTTTACCTCTTCCAGTTGCAAGCCCTACCGCAACAGCCCCGCCAAACCCTCCCCCAAAGTCCCTTATTCCCTTCTCTACTGATTTAGCTTCCAATCCCACAAGCCCACTTCTGAGTATAGAAATGAGGGTTGATGTAGGGATAAGCTTCATACCCTTACGCCCTGCTTTTTCTTTATCCAGTTTAGCAAACCACCAGCTAAGAGAACAGAGACCTGTTTTGGAGTAAGGTTATACTTGCAGGCAATCTCTTCACCAGTAGCCTTCTTTATGATAACTATCTCCTTGCCTTGCTGTAATCTCTTGGTTAGCTCTGGTATTTCTATTTCATCCCCCAAGGAAAACTTGTTGTAGTCTTCCTTGTCTACAAACTCAAGGGGGACTATGCCAAAGTTAACAAGGTTGGCGTGGTGTATTCTTGCAAAGGACTTGGCTATGACTGCACGCACTCCCAAAAACCTTGGTGCCAAAGCGGCATGCTCTCTTGAAGAACCCTGTCCGTAGTTTTCACCACCTATTACGATGTTAGCCTTTCCTTTCTCGTCCCTTACTTTCTTTGCCCTTGAGACAAAGTCAGGGTCTACGTAGTGGTATACGTACTCGCTTATGGCGTATATGTTAGACCTAAGGGGCAGAATCTTTGCACCCGCCGGCATAATGTGGTCTGTGGTTATGTTGTCCCCTACTATTAGGCTTATTTCTCCAACGATTTCTTCTGGCATTTGGTCAAACTCTGGAAGAGCTTTTATGTTGGGACCTCTGTATATTTCTACATCCTGAGCCTCTTCCTCTGGAAGGGGTGGAATAAAGGCTTCGTCGCCGTATGGAAACCTCTCGGGCATTTCTACCTTTACCCAAGGTATTCTTTCCCTCTCCGCCAATTTCCTTGGGTCTACTATTTCACCAGCTATGGCACAGGCAACGCAGACTTCGGGCGAAGCTAAATAGACTTTGGCGTCGGGCGTTCCAGACCTTCCCTCAAAGTTTCTGTTGAAGCTTCTTATGGACACACCACCGC
>JANWWY010000019.1 GCA_025057455.1 Aquificaceae bacterium | reverse complement strand
CTTGAAAAGGAGTTTGGCGAGAAGCTACTTACCGCCATAGGGAACGTAAGCAAGCAAACGAGCCTTGCTATACTGTCTAACTTTGACGCAAGCTACAAAGAAAAGGAAGACAAACACTACATACTTCTTACTACGGACAAGCTCTCAGAGGGCTTTAACCTTAGCAGGGCTGGTGCGGTCATAAACTACGACATACCTTGGAATCCAGTAAGGGTCATCCAAAGGGTTGGCAGGATAAACAGGATAGGTGCAAAGGTCTATAGCGAGCTTTACATAGTGAACTTCTTTCCAACCCAGAAGGGTGCGGACATTACCCGCTCAAGGGAGATAGCTCAGACGAAGATGTTTATGATACACAACATTCTGGGTGAGGATGCCAAAATATTTGACCCAGGGGAAGAGCCAAAACCAGCAGAGCTCTACCACAGGATAAACCAATACAAAGAAGAGGACGAAAGCTTTATAACAAAGCTAAGAAAAGAATACGCAGAACTTACGAAAAAATATCCATACCTTCAGGAAAGCCTTAAGGACTTACCTCCAAGACTTAAGGTATCAAACGGGGACAAAAGGAAGAGCTCATAGTTTTCATAAAAAAAGGAAAAGACCTTTTTGTAGGCTATGCGGACTACCAAAGCAACGACATAAAGGCTCTTGCCTTTGAGGATGTTTACGAAAGCATAAAGGCAAAGCCGGAGGACAAGGCTCTAAATCATAGCCCAAAATTCTGGAAGTATTACGAAATGCTAAAAGGCATAGCAAACATAAGGAACAGACAAGGCGGAGATGACCTCTACAACAAGGCTTACGCTAAAATAAAGAGTATCTTGCACAGAGAGGAAATCCAGCCCTACAGAGAATTTCTGGAAAAGCTCATAGAAGACCTCAGAGAATACAGGACTCTTTCTGAGTATGCGGTCAGGAAAATAAGAGACTGGAAAGAAGACAAGGCAAAGGAAGAGATAGAAAAACTCATGGAAGAGATAGGTTCAGACTTTTTGGAAAAAACGCTAAGAGAAGTGGAAGGTGCATACGAGGTTATAGTGGCAGTAGAAAACCGCCCACCCCTTGAAATTTGATAAAACTTGACTAAAATCTTTTAACATGGCTCAATCAGCAAAAAGAGACTACTACGAGGTGCTGGGCGTTCCCAGAAATGCCACTCAGGAAGAGATAAAGAGGGCTTACCGAAAGCTTGCCAGAAAGTACCATCCAGATTTTAACAAAGACCCTGACGCTCAGGAAAAGTTTAAGGAGATAAACGAGGCCTATCAGGTGCTGTCAGACCCAGAGAAAAGAAAGCTCTACGACCAGTATGGGCATGCTGCCTTTACCGCACAGCCGGGGGGTGAAGCTTACCAAGAGGTGGTATACCAGAACATAGGGGACATTTTTGAGGAGCTCTTTAGAGGTTTTGGCTTTGAGGACATATTTGAAAAGGCAACGAGGGGAAGAAGAAGGGAACAAAGAAGACCTATAAAGGGTGAGAACATAGTCTACACGGTAGAGCTTAGCCTTGAAGAGGCTTTTAAGGGTACTGTGGTAAGCATACCCTTAGTCAGAGATGTGGTCTGTGATGCCTGTGGAGGTAACGGTTATGACGCAAGTAGGGGCGAGAGGGTATGTCCTACATGCGGTGGAAAGGGTGAAGTAGTCCAAAGACAGTTTTTCATAACCATAGCCCAGACTTGTCCTACGTGCGGTGGGGAAGGTGTCATAAGGGAGCCGTGTCCAAAGTGCAGGGGTAAGGGTGTAGTGCCTCAAAGGGAAGAGGTCAAGGTGAAAATTCCTCCGGGCGTGGATACTGGTAGCAAGGTGATGGCTGAAGGCAAGGGACATGCGGGCAGGTTTGGAGGTCCATCTGGAGACCTGATAATAGGCATAAGGGTAAAGCCTCACAGCATCTTTGAAAGGAGGGGCAATAACCTCTACGTGGATGTAAACATAAAACTCACCGAGGCGGTGCTTGGCACTGAACTGGATGTGCCGACGCTCGATGGTGGCACAGTAAGGGTAAAAATTCCCGCTGGCGTGCAAAATGGAGACACAATAAGGGTTGAAGGCAAGGGCATGCCAAAGCTTATGACGGAAGGAAGGGGCGACCTCTTTATAAGAGTTCACATAGATGTGCCAAAACTTGGCTTTATGGATAAAGTCTTTGGAGACGGAAGGAAGATAAAACAGCTTCTTGAAGACCTTGATAGACTGTTGCCAGAGCCAAAAAGGATAAGGGAGAGACAAACATGAAAAGGGAAAGGGCTAAGCTCTATACCATAGGTATTGTAGCAAGCATGTTTAACATACATCCTCAAACCCTAAGGCTTTACGAAAAGGAGGGGCTTATAAAGCCCACAAGAAGCAAGGGTAGGACCAGATACTACACGGAGGAAGACATTGAGAGACTTGAATTCATTCTGACCCTCAGCAGAGACCTTGGCGTAAACTTGGCAGGGATTGACATAATCCTTAGGATGAAGGAGCAAATGGAGGAACTGGAAGCCCAGATTCAGAAGCTTTTGGAGTTTATACAGAAGGAGTTTTCAGAGACCTATCAGAAGGATGAAAGCGTAAAGTCTATACTGTTGGCAGAGAGGAAGGACATTCTTAAGGTCATTAAAAAAGGTTAAAATAACCTTATGGAAATAAGAGAGACAGACCTGCCCGGCATAGGCAAAAAGTACTCTATTACTCTGAAGGAAGGAAGGGACTTGGTTCTTGTCATATACAACACCGGTAGAAGGGAGATATACCTTATGGAGGACGAGGAGGCGGTCTGCGTTTTTGACCTAACTGAAGAGGAGGCGAAGGAGCTGGGCTTTCTGTTGGCTGGAGCTGTCTATCAACCTGTCAAATCTGAAAAGATGGAGCTTATACTGAAGGAAGTGGTGATGGAATGGGTAAAAGTGGAGATGGGGTCCAACTTTTCCAACAAAACCATAGCGGAGCTACAAATTAGGAGGACAACGGGAGTTTCTGTGATAGCCATAGATAGAGGGGGTAAAATAATACCAAGCCCAGACCCTTACAAGGAAAAGATTGAGCCTGGGGACATTCTCATCGTCGTAGGGACACGTTCCCAGATAAACCATTTCCTTGAGCTTTGCGGAAGGTGTAGCACCTAAGATGCACAACCCAAAGGACTTTATACTGGCGGGAGGGGTTTTCCTGCTACTGTTTTCCTCTGCCTTCTTCCTCTCAAGATTAAAAGTGCCTTACATACTCTCCTTCATGCTTGCCGGGCTGTTGGGGAAACTTTCCCTGCCCCACAGAGCGGAAGAAGTCCTTCTTATATTTGAATACCTCGCGGTAATGCTCCTGTTTTTCTTCATTGGTCTTGAGTATTCCTTTGAGAAGCTGTTGGAAATGAAGAGAATTTTGAAGCCAGGGTTTATAGACCTTTTTTTCAACTTTCTGCCCGCCTTTTTACTTTCCTATATCTTTACGCAGAATCTACTTTTTTCCTTGGTCATAGCCGCCGTTCTATATCCCAGTAGTACAGCCATTACCGCAAAGCTTTTCATGGACTACAGAAGGCTTGTTAATCCAGAAGCGGAGCTTCTCGTTGGCATTCTTATCTTTGAGGATTTAGTAAGCATACTCTTTCTTTCTATGTTTACTGGCTTTACCTTTAAAGGTGAGCCTGATGTAATAAGCTTGTCCAGGGGCGCACTGGCTATAGTCCTTTTGTTTACCCTTTTCTACTTTTTGAAAACCCCCTCTCAAAAGCTAATAGATTACCTCGATAAGAAGGTGGACGAGGGTCTTATTCCCTTCTTTGTTCTTGGCTTTTTGCTTCTTTCTTCCGGCATAAGCCTTCAGTTTGGCCTTTCTGATGCTCTGATAGCCTTTATGCTGGGTGTTCTCGTGCCAGAAAAAAGCAGAATGTTTGAAGTTTTGGAAAAGTCTTTGTCTGAACTGAAAGACCTCTCAGTTGGAGTGTTTTTCTTCATGTTTACCTTCCAATCAAAGCTAAGTTTTGACTTTAGTCCGTGGCTCTTGGCTATGCTCTTGCCCCTTTCTCTCCTTTCAAAGCTAATCTCCACCTATCTGGGTGCTCTTGCCTACGGCCTTAGTAAGAGGGTTGCCCTCAGAGCATCCCTTTCCTTTTTGCAGAGGGGAGAGTTTTCAGTTATATTTGCCAGCTTTTATCCCCCCGCTCAGTCCTTAGCCTTCGTGCTCGTGGTTTTTACCGCACTCATTGGAAGCTTTAGTTTTGTTTTAGCTCCAGAGGCCTCTCAAAAGATTTTTCCAAAGCGAGAGAGAAGAGGACCTCCTCCAGCTCCTCCCTCTTGACCTCCACATCGTCCTCTGGCATGACCCACAGGGGCATGCCTATCCTCACCCTTGCCTTAGAGAAAGGTAGGGGAATGATTAACCTGTCCCAAGTGTTAAGCCTTATGTACCAGTCAAAGTCCACATAGATGGGCACTATGGGCACTCCCGTTTTTTGTGCTAGAAGTATGATACCAGCTTTGACCTTTCCGTATGGACCCTTCGGTCCATCCACCGTTATAGCTACCGTATGTCCTTCTCTAAGAACTTTTATGAGCTTAAGAAGACCAACTCTGCCCCCCTTTTGGGGCTTTCCCTCTTCGCTGGAACCTCTGACTACCTTATAGCCGAGGCTCAGCAGAAAACTTTCCGCAACGTCCCCGTCTCTAAACCTACTTACGAGCGCGTATATACCCCTGTCAATCCCCAGCATTGAAACACCCAAGGCGTTTCCATGAAGAAGAGCTATGATTTTCCCCTTGTAGAGTTCGTAGTCTACCCTCTTCTCCCATCTTATAGTTTTGTGTAGAATTCTGAGTAAGAAAGCTACAAAGGGAGCCAGTAGCACCGATAGGTGATACCTCAGTTTTTTCATTTTGCTTCAAGCACTGACTCTACGTTGTTCTTTATCCATTTGGGGTCAAGCCACTCAATGGGATTTACCTCATAGCCCTGAAGGAGTATGCCAAAGTGTAAATGGTCTCCCAGAGCAAGACCGCTAGTGCCCGTCCTCCCTATAGTTTCACCTTTTCTCACAAACTGCCCTTCCTTCACCTTTATCTCTGAAAGGTGACCGTAAAGGCTCATAAGACCAAACCCGTGGTCTATTATAGCAGTGTTGCCGTATATGCCCAACTGACCCGTAAAGACTACCACCCCAGAATTGCCGGCAGGCACCTCTGCCCTCTCCACAGAAGCAAAATCAAAGCCCATGTGCCTGCTTTCGCTAACCTTTTGACCTTCATAGTAGTAGTGCCTTATGTCCCCGTAGGTGGCAAATACCTTACTGTTGGGAAGCTGAAGAAAGGCACCTTCCCACAGCACTCTCGGCTCACTTCTTTTACCTATCTGTTCTACACCTTTTATATCTTTTGCACGCCATTCCTCGTTGACCCTCCTAAAAGCTTCCAAGGGCGAAAGCCCCTTACCTTCCTCACCCAGAAGAGGATATATAACCCTGCTTATAAAGCTGTCTTCTATGTTTATCTTATCCTCTCTGAACTTCGTAGGTTTTAACTTAAGGCTAACACTCAAGGAAGAGCTGTTTCCAGCTTTGTCTGTGGCAACTACCGTAAGACTTGCTGGGTTTGGACTGTCAAGCCTTATTGGGAAAAGCCCGGCGTAATATCCACCTCCCATGGGATAAAGAGAATAGCTGTTATTTCCTTGCAAGATGCTTACCTGAGCTTCTTCATCAACCCTAACCTTTATTGCACAGGAGCCACCCAAGGATGGCATAGATGTATGGGAAATGAGGCTGAGCTTGGGAGGAACAGTATCAACGACAGCCTTTACGGAATAGCTCCTTTTTGAGAGAAAACCTGAGGACACTTCCAGCGTTATGACTGCTTCACCGTCTTTTAGTCCCGTATCCCTTGCCTTGAGCTTAAAGGAAAATTCCTTAGAGGGTGAGGACAGTTTTGCGACGTATACTTCCCTTTTCTCCTGCCCTTGTTGGGCATATAGCCTTATCTCCCTTACTGGTTTGTCTAGGATAATTTGGTAGGTTTTCTCAGCAGGTATCAGGGAAAGGGCTTTGAGGCTCTCCTCGGATACTTGTGGTCTTCCTCCAGCAAACATAAACAGGGTATAGAACATTATGAACACAAGGGCTAACAGGGCAAGCCTTCTTATGTGCCTTACAAGGCTTGGCTTCCTTTTTTCATGAGTTTTATAAGAATACTTCATCGCCTTATTACCACTCCATACCAGCCTTCCAACCTTTTAATTTTAGCAGGCTTAGCCTCTAAGAGTTTAAGAAATTCCCTTAGGTCTTCTTTACGGTAGAGTCCCGAAAATATAGCAACTCTTTTGAAGAGTCTCTTAAGATGCTTTATTTCCCTTCTGAATATGTCCAGTTCAAGGTTTGCCACCAACAGGTCAAACTCTTCCCCAATATCCTCTGGCTTTGCCAGAAGGCATTCTATACTTGCGCAGTTTTCCTGAGAGTTGTGTTTGCATTCCTCCACTGCCTGAGGGTCTACGTCTATAGCCACAACTTTGCCAGCTCCCAGCTTTTTGCTTGCTATTGCCAAAATTCCCGTACCACTACCCACATCCAAAACAGACCAACCTTCTTGGAGAAACTCCTCAATTAGCATAAGGCACAGTCTCGTAGTAGCATGAAGCCCAGTGCCGAAGGCAACCCCTTGCCTGATAACTACAGGCCTTATCCAAGAGGGGAGAATCACAAAATTCTTGACTCTTAGAGGTCTGAAGGACTTTTCAGGCGGTAAAACCTCTACCTTTAAAAGGTCCAAGGGCTTAAGCCCTTGAACGGGTTCATAGGTAGCAAACTCAACGGAAGACTCATTCTCCGATAGGATTTCTAACCCTTTCCCGTATTCGGTGAGGAACTCGTAAAAGTCCCCCACCGACAGCCTATAAACATACTTTGTGTAATACATTCAAGCCATCTAACTAATTACCCTATAAACTTACAGGTCTTTTCGTCAATGGTAGAATAAAGGGGCTTTACCCTTCCTTCTGGGCTGGTATCCTCAAAGTCTCTTGGAACACCCAGCTCTTCTATACAATGCACTAGGTCGTGGTAGAAGTCCGCCACCTTTACCAAGCCGGTTATTTTACCTACTTCATTGAAAGCCCTTATCTTGTCTGTTGCCTTCCCCTTACCCCTTTCCACTATGGCACCAGCATGCCCAAAGGATACACCCTCAAGCTTTTCCTGAAATCTACCAGCCACAAAGGCTGCCACGGGTTTGTTCCACCTTCCTTCTTTCCAAAGTCTCAGAATAGTCTCTGCGGACTGTTCTTCGTAAGAGCCACCTACCTCACCCTGAATTATTACACCTTTTACATTTGGGTCATCCGCTATGTTTTCAAGGGCATCCGCAAAGGTCGTGCAGGATATTACATCCCCACCCAAAGCCAGAGCCATGTAAACACCCCATCCTCTACGCTTGAACATCTCCGCCGTAGTGGTAGTCAGACCACCAGACTTTGAGAGTATTACAAGTCCGCCCTTCTCGTAAGCTATGGAAGGGTTCTTTCCACCTATGGCACCTATTCTTGCGGGAATCCACGGCATCATGCATCCCAAAGATGTTGGACCCACTATGATAACGCCCCTCTCCTTTGCGTAGTGATAGAAATAAACTGTATCCCTTATAGGCACGTGCTCTGTGATTATGTATATGAGCTTTATGCCAGCATCTACAAGCTCTATAACCGCATCCTTTACAGATGCGGGTGGAACGTATACTATTGCTGTGTTTATCTCGGGATGTTTTCCTAAGGCTTCCCTCACCGTGTTATAGACGGGCTTGCCAGCCACTTCTGAGCCACCCTTGCCAGGTGTAACACCTGCTACTATAAAACCAGGATAAAGGGCTTCAGACTCCGCAACTACCTGAGAAGCCTCCCTTCCCGTGATACCCATAACTATGATTCTTGTCCTGTCATTCAAGTAAACGGTACCCACACTCCAATTTTTTTCCATTCTACACCTCCAAAGATGTCTAAAGTATGTTAACATTGTATCACGAAGTGATAATGTAAGTAAAAGCCTTCTAAGAGCCTACACGACCAAGAAAGGCAGGAAGAAAGTCAAAAATCTCAGCCCTCCACACATGTTTGCGTAAGAGTATAGCTTTGCTCGCTCACCTTTTCAGAAGCGAACTACTATGCTATAGGTGATTTCTGGCATGATATGGTAGAATTTAAGCACTGTGAGATACCTTTTAGCAGTGCTTATTCCCTTTCTTCTTATAGGTTGTGGGGGTGGTTCAGGACAGGGGGAAAGTCCAATGGCTAACATAACCACGCTCATTGTACCCTTGTATTCATACCCCGTAGGAAGCTACGAAGAAGAACACAGGAAGCTTACGCAGGTTCAAAGTAGCAAAGAACTTATATTTATAGCCAATCCCAGAAGCGGTCCTGGAAGTCAGCTTGATGCCAACTATCTACAGCTGATTGGAACCTACAAGGAAAAGGGCTTCAAGGTTGTAGGATACGTGCTTACCAACTATGGAAACAGAAATCTGCAGGCTGTCAAAGAGGATATGAACAGATATGTGCAGTTTTATCCGCAAGTGGATGGTTTTTTTGTAGACGAGGTAAGCAATAATCCAGCCTATCTAAGCTACTATCGTGAAATACATCAGCACGCAAGGCAGTTGGGGAAGAGTCTTTTGATTTTTAACCCCGGAACGGTTGTGCCTGCGGATTATTACAGCTTGGCGGATAGGATAGTTGTCTTGGAAGAGTCTTCGGACTTTTTGTTTAGAAACTACAGAAACTATAGGGCTAATCCAAAGGACTGTTTTCTTATTTACGGTGTAAGTAGCAGGAGCGTGGCTGAAGAAGTGCTCCATTTTCTTAGGTCAAGAGGGGCTGTATGCCTTTACATGGTAGACGAAAACCCTCCCAGTTGGTTTAGATTGAGCCCTTACATGGACATTTTGCTAAGATAGAGTTTATGCGATGGTTGCTTCTGCTTTTGACAAACTCCTTATCCTTTGCCTTCTACCACTGTTTCTTTGAGGCTGGCAAACGCTACGGAGTAGACCCCATACTTCTCATATCCATAGCCAAAGTAGAAAGCAACTTTAACTCAAAGGCGGTAAACACCAACAAAAATGGAAGCAGGGACTACGGCATTATGCAGATAAACACCTACTGGGTCAACAAGTACAAGATTCCCTTAGATTGGCTATACGAGCCTTGCTATAACATACACTTTGGTGCTATGGTTCTAAGGAAGTGCATGCTTACCTACAATCAGGTGCATCTTGCTGTGGATTGCTACAACAAAGGAAGCAAGGCAAAGGGTCATGGTGCCTATGTGGAGAAAGTGTTCAGAAACTACAGAAAGTATTATGGTATGCTAAAATAAATAAGATGAAGAGGAACTTTGTGGACCTTTGGGAAATAAGCCCGGAGGAAGGGTGGGCAATACTCCAGGATGCGGTAAGCATAAAGAAGGGATTAGACAGAGAAAAATATTTGGAAGGTAAAAACATAGCCCTCTACTTTACAAAACCCTCAACACGCACGAGGGTTTCCTTTGAAGTGGCCATAAATCAGTTGGGTGGAAGAGCCATATTCTTGCAGGAGTCTAATCTTCAGGTGGCAAGGGGAGAAGACCTTAAGGATACCGCACGCACTCTATCTAGATACTTAGACGGTATTATAATAAGGACAGATTCTCACAAAAAGCTGGAAGAGTTTGCCAAGCACTCGGACATTCCTGTGATAAATGCCCTTACTGATATGGCACATCCCTGCCAGATACTTAGCGATGTGTTTACGCTGTATGAGGCCTTCGGTGAAGAACTGCGGAACATAAAGATAGCCTACGTGGGCGATGGTAATAATGTATGCAATACATGGCTTGTGGGCGCTGCCCTTTTTGGTTTGAGGCTCTTCGTGGCAACACCGGAAGGATACGAACCAAGCAGTTTGTATTACCAGTCGGCTGAAGACCTATGCAAGGTCACTGGTGGAAGCCTTTACCTTACCACAAATCCCCTGGAAGCGGTCAAAGAGGCCCATGTTGTCTATACAGATGTTTGGGTTAGTATGAACCAAGACAAGAGCGAAGAAAAACTTCAGGCACTCAAGCCCTATCAGATAAACGCACAACTTCTCTCTCACGCCAGACCCGATGTTAAAGTAATGCACTGTCTGCCAGCCAGGAAAGGGGAGGAAATAACGGAGGATGTCTTTGAGGCTCACGCAGAGTTTATCTTCACACAGGCGGAGAATAGGCTCTACGCTCAGAAGGCACTGCTGAAGTTTCTTATGAGCTCGTAATTAGCCTTTTGAGCTGTAGGAGCTTCTGAAAGAGCTGTGTAGATAGATTTTTTTGCGTGCTGAAGGTTTTCCCTGCAATTACCTACACCTTTACTTGTGTCTATCTCTGAAAGAGTTTGGTGAAAGTTGCAGTGGATTTTTTCTTGTGTTTTTCCATGTAGGGATACACATTAAAGTAAAATCGTTCACCGAAGGCACATTCTTTGCAGGTTCTATGCTCAAGGAGAGTTTTACTTTCAAGAGCCTTTTCAGATTTGGAAATAATCCTAAGAAAGCCTCCCTCGTGTCGTAGCCTCCTATGGACTCTATTCCACAGTAACCGTCTTGGCTAAGTTTCTGGGCTGGTCCACGTCCAGACCTAAGTAGTCCGCTATGTAGTAGGCAAAGAGCTGGAGGGGAACGGTTGTCAAAAAGGGTGTCAGGTCCTCTTCTACTTGTGGCACTTCCATCACCGCATCGCAAAGGCTTCTGAGCTTCTCGTCCTTTTCAAAGCCCACGCCTATCACCTTGCCCTTTCTTGCGAGCACTTCTTCTATGTTGGAAAGTATCTTTTCGTATACTCTATCTGCGGGAGCCACTACTACAGTAGGCGTTTTTTCGTCTATTAGGGCTATGGGTCCGTGCTTCATTTCCCCTGCGGGGTAGCCCTCCGCATGAATGTAGGATATCTCCTTTAGCTTCAGCGCACCTTCAAGAGCTACGGGATAGCTAAGATACCTACCAAGATAGAGAAAGTTTTTGTAGTTGGCATACTTTATGGCTAAATCTTTAATTTTCTCGTGGGCAGAAAGAACCTCTTCCACCATGCGTGGAATCTCAAGAAGGTTTTCCATATCCCTTGAGCTATTTTCTCCTTGGCTTAGAGCTAGAGCATACAAAACCGCTAACTGTGCGGTAAAGGTCTTGGTGGCTGCTACTCCTATCTCTGGACCTGCATGGGTATACAGGGTGTAGTCTGATTCTCTGTCTAAGGCACTGCCCATGACGTTTACTATGGAGAGGAGAGTAGCACCTTTTTCCTTCATGGCAAGGGCGGAAAATCGCGTGTCTGCAGTCTCACCAGATTGAGAAACCGCTATAACAAGGTCCTTTTCACCTATGGGTATGTGTGCATACCTTACCTCAGAGGCATAGGCTACTTCTACGGGGACACCCAAGTGTTTTTCTATCCAATACTTGCCTACAAGTCCTGCATGGTAAGAAGTCCCGCAAGCAACTATTAGAATCCTCCTAAAATCTTTCAGAGAAAAGGGCAGTTTTAGGTCCCTTGATATGTATCCTCTAATGGTGTCGCCGAGAGTTCTGGGCTGTTCAAATATTTCTTTTAGCATGAAGTGCTTAAAACCACCCTTTTCTGCGGATATTATGTCCCAAGGCACATGCATAACTTCTTTGGTTATGAGCTGTCCATCAAAGTTGTAAACTAAAACCCCATCGGGTCTAAGGTCCACAACTTCACCATCCTCCAAAGGTATAACATCCCTAGTAAAGGGAAGGAGAGCAGGTATGTCAGAAGCTATAAAGTTTTCACCTTTGCCTATTCCCACAACTAGGGGACTTCCGTATCTAACGGCCACTATCCTACCGCGTTCTCTGTTGGATATCACCGCAAAGGCGTAAGCCCCCTTTAGCTTTTTGATGGTCTTTAAGACAGCCTTGAGAAGGTCACCTTCATAGTTTAGAGCTACAAGGTGAACTATTGCCTCCGTGTCCGTATTGGACTTGTATTCTATTCCTAACTTTTGAAGCTCTTCCTTGATTTCTCTGTAGTTTTCTATAATACCGTTGTGAACTACCGCAAATTCACCCTTGCTATCGGTATGAGGGTGTGCGTTGAGCTCACAGACCTCACCGTGGGTTGCCCATCTTGTGTGACCTATACCTACAGTTCCTCTAAATTCCTTCCCCCACAGACTCCTTATCAGTTCCCTTATCTTTCCCACCTTCTTTTCCACTACTATCTTGCCATCCTCTATGAGGGCAACACCGGCGGAGTCATAACCTCTGTATTCCAGCCTTTCCAAACCTTGAAGCAGGGGGAACAAGGCAGGATTTGACCCTGTATAGCCTACTATTCCACACATGCCTATAAATTATATAGCCATGGAAAGGGTAATTGTAATAGGCGGAGGTCTTGCAGGCTCTGAAGCAAGCTACAGGCTTGCTAAGATGGGTCTTAAAGTAATTCTGTATGAGATGAGACCTAAAAGTTTAACGCCCGCGCACAGAAGTGGACTGCTCGCGGAGCTTGTGTGTAGCAACACTTTGGGTAGTATGGAGATTACCTCGGGGGCAGGTCTCTTAAAGGCTGAGATGGAGCATCTTGATTCTCTGGTGGTAGAAGCTGGTAAAAAGGCTTACGTGCCAGCTGGTACAGCTCTGGCGGTGGACAGAGAGCTTTTCTCTCAATACATAACAAAAAAGATAGAGGAACACCCTAACATAACCGTGGTAAGGGAAGAGCTTAAAAAGATACCAAGGGATGAAGTTGTGATAGTTGCCTCTGGACCACTTACCTCGGAGAGCCTTGCAGAGGACATAAGGGAGCTGGTTGGGTTTGACTACCTTTACTTTTACGATGCCATAGCGCCCATCGTAGAGGCGGAAAGCGTGGACTTTTCCAAGGGTTTCTGGGGTTCAAGGTATGGAAAGGGAGGAGATGACTACTTTAATTGCACTTTAACAGAAGAGGAGTATATGACCTTCTACAATGAGCTGTCGAAAGCAGAAAAGGTTCAAGCCAAAGAGTTTGAAAACCTCGTTTACTTTGAAGGTTGTATGCCTATTGAGGAGATAGCGGAGAGGGGCTACAAAACTCTACTCTTTGGACCTATGAAGCCTGTAGGGCTAATAGACCCAAGAACGGGCAAGCAACCCTTTGCAGTTGTCCAGCTCAGAAGAGAAAACAAGGAAGGCACACTACTTTCCCTTGTAGGTTTTCAAACGAGAATGACCTATCAGGAGCAAAAGAGGGTCTTCCGACTCATACCTTGCTTAAGAAATGCGGTATTTGTAAAGCTTGGCTCCATGCACAGAAACACTTTTATACAATCTAACAGGGTGCTTACACCCTTCCTAAACATGAGAAAAAGAGAAAACATCTTCTTCGCAGGACAGATAACGGGTGTGGAGGGTTACACCGCTTCCGCTGCCACTGGTATACTTGCAGGCATAAACGCAGGGAGGCTTCTTTTGGGCAGAAAGCTTCTCATACCTCCGGAGGAAACTATGCTGGGCTCTTTAGTCAGATACATAACTACAAAGGAAGGCGTTCTTCAGCCCATTTCCCCAGTGTTTGGGCTATTGCCACCTCTTGACGTGAAGGTGAAAAACAAAGAAGAGAAAAAAAGGCTTCTGGCGGAAAGAGCTATAAAGGCTATGGAACTCTGGGCAGAAAGAGCAAAGGAGGATATAATTATATATAACCCCGCAACGGGACAGGGTTGAACCCCGCCAGGCCTGAAAGGGAGCAACGGTAGACCTGCCGTCTCGGGTGCGGGGTTTAAGTATCTGGTAGCTCACCCTTGAGGAAACCTCTTTTCAAGACTTACGGGCTCTGCTGTCTTTATTTAGAGTTTTCATAAAAACTTCATGAAGTTGCGGGTTTTGAAGCTTATAATAAGCCTTTAAGGAGGTGGCACATGAGGAAGTTTTTGGTCTTCACGAGCATACCAGTTGCCCTTTTTATCTTCTCCTGTCAACAAAAACCTGCGGAACAACCCGCACAGCAACAGCAGGCAGAGCAGAAGCCAGCCCAAGAGCCAAAGCCTGAACAGAAACCACAGGCGGAGCAGAAGCCGGCGGAAACACCTCAAACGACCCAGGTAGCTCAGGTAAAGGACATGCAGACCTTAGCTCAACAGAAGGGCTGTTTTGCTTGTCATGATATAAATACCAAAAAGGTAGGTCCAGCCTTTAAGGAAGTGGCAAAGAGGTTCGCAGGACAGCCCAACATAGAAGAAGAGCTCGCAAAGAGGATAAAGAACGGTGGTGTAGGAACATGGGGACAGGTGCCCATGCCTCCGCAAAACGTAACGGAGCAAGAGGCTAAAGACCTTGCCAGATGGGTTCTTAGTCTAAAATGAAGGAGCTTATACGGGCTTTCGTAGACCTTCACTTTAAGAAACCTATTGAGGTCTCCTCCCCTGCAAGGGACCTTCTACTCTTATCCCTTTTTCTTGATTTCTTCGGCTTGGACAATCCGTTGGGTGTTTTTAACTTAGACTTGTATCCCTACATGCTTGAGGAGTTTCATCTGTGGCATAAAAGTCTTGGAATAGAAAAGAGTAGTCTTTCATTCCTACCGTGTTGTTGAAAAGGCTCCTATTTTTTGGTGGCAAAGGAGGAGTAGGGAAAAGCACACTTTCCTGCGCCACCGCTTTGAGGCTTTCTGAGAAGGGGAAAACTCTTCTCCTTTCGGTGGACCCAGCTCACTCACTGACGGGCATACTGGGGCAAAGCATAGGTCCTAAACTGAAGAAATTAGAGGAAAATTTCCATGCCATAGAGCTATCCGCAGAAAACTTGGTAGAAGAATACGCAAAAAGGGTCTTAACCGCTTTGGGAGAGCTCCTTCCTTCTTTTAGCCAAGGTCTTTTAGAATACGCCAGCTATCTCAAGCATTCTCCTACCGCCCTTGATACTGCTGTGCTGGACAAACTGGTAGATTTTTGCCAAGAGTACCAATATGTGGTGGTGGATTCCGCACCAACGGGGCAGATGCTTAGGCTTTTTGAAACATCCCATGCGGTAAGTGCATGGGTTGAACACCTTCGCAAGTTGGCAAAGGAAAGAAACAAGGTAGAAAGGTTTATGGGAAGGCAAGATAGGATTCTTAGCCTAATAGAAAGCAGGAAGGAGAAATTAAAAACTTTAGAAAGTATTCTCAAGGAGAAGACCGTAATCTTTGCTATAGCCAACGAAGAACCCCTGTCTCTTCAAGAGATGGAAGCCATAAGAGAAAGGCTCAAAGCCTTTAGGGTCTATCCTGTTATAAACAGATGGAAAACACTAAACTTTCAAGGTATAAAGGTTCAGGAAGTAGAAAAGCCTTACGGCGTGGAAAGGCTTAAAAAGTTAAATTTGGAAGACCTTTTAAAACTTCTTGAGAATTGAAAACCATTTTCTAAGCTCTATACCCAAGAAGGTTAAAAGGGGTATGGCTAATATGTAGGGAAGGTGCTCTGTGGAGAGATACACCGCATGGAAGTATTCTGACAAGAGTGTTATAGCAAGAAGCTGGAGAAGGGCTCCAAGTAGCACGCCCATGTAAACGAAAGGATTTAGCCTTACATAATCTATGGGGTTTTTTAGGAAGGGCTTTTCGCCTATTTCCTGTATGCCTACAGCCCACTGACTTACCACCGCCGAAGTAAAGCTTATGGTTAAAGCTATTTGGTAGGGATATTTCTCCAGAAGATGTACAAATAGCAAATAGTGCATAAGGGCCATCAAAAGCCCATTGTACGCCACTGCAAGAAACTGTTCCTTGCCCATAAATACCTTGGCTGGATTTTTTGGCTTTTCTTTCATGGGGTCACCCTCGTACTTGGTAAAGGGGTAAGCCTTGTCTTGGACACCGTCAGTCACAAGGTTTATCCAAAGTATCTGGGTAGGATACAGAGGAAGAGGAAGCCCTGCTATTATAGCCATAGAGTTGTAAAATATCTGAAAAGAGTTGGCAGAGAGCAGATACCTTATAACCTTTGATATGTTTTTTGCTATTAGCCTTCCCCTCCTTATGGCGTTTACTATCACCGCAAGGTTGTTGTCGGTTATCACCATTTTACTGGCTTCTTTGGCCGCCTGAGAGCCAGAACCCATGGCTATGCCCAAATCTGCTACTCTTAGGGCTGGTGCATCGTTGGCACCATCACCAGTTACCGCTACTATTTCACCCCTTGATTGCAAAACCTTTACAACCCTGTACTTATCCTCCGGCGTAGCCCTCGCTATTACACTTACCCTTTTGAGAAGGTTGTAGAGCTCTTCGTCGGTGTACTTTTCTAAATCCTTGCCTTCAATGGCTAAATCTCCCTCCTTGTGTATACTTACTATCCTCGCTACGGACTTTGCAGTCAGCACATTGTCGCCCGTTATCATAACGATTCTTATGCCAGCCCTTTGGGCAGACTCTACTGCTTCTTTAACCCCCTCCTTCGGTGGGTCCAAAAAGCCCACTAAGCCAACAATTTCTATCCTTACATGTTCTACACTCTCTGGGATTTTCTCTATCTTTGCATAACCAAAAGCTAAAACTCTTAAGCCATCCTGAGCCATTTTGTCATGAGCCTGCCATACCTCAATGGGACACTCTTTCTTGCACATTCTTGCCAAACTTTCAAGGGCACCTTTTACATAAAAATCAAAGCTACCTGAGCCGTCAGAAACAATCACAGCCATAAGTCTTCTTTTCGTATCAAAGGGATGCTCCCATACCCTATCGTAAGCTTTCCTAAGGGCTGTCCAGTTTACTCTTTCACCCTCCAGCCATTGGATAAGGGCTACTTCTAAGGGGTCTCCCTTTATACCATCAGAATCGTTGCAAAGAGCAGAAGCAAGAAAAAGCCTAATCTTGTTGTAGGGCACATACTCTTGAACTTTTAACTTTCCCACAGTTATAGTGCCAGTTTTGTCGGAGCATATGTAGGTGGCGCTACCAAGAGTTTCTACCGCCGGCAGGTATTTAACTAAGACCTTTTCCTTTGACAGCCGTACCGCACCCACCACGAGGGCTATGGTGACCACTATGGGCAAACCCTCAGGAACTGCAGAAACCAGCTGTGCTACCGCAAAAAACACGATTGTCCTCGCATCTCTACCCTGAAGAATGCCAACAAGAACGAGGATAGAAAGAAGCAGAAGGAGCGCCAAGATCCACTTTTTCCCAAAGCTACCCAAAGCCTTTGTAAGCGGGCTTTCTGGAGATTTTTCTTGAACCCTCTTTGCTATTGAACCAAGCTCCGTGTTTTTCCCAGTTGCAAAAACAAGACCTATTCCCTTGCCACGGACTACCACAGTTCCCTTATAGAGACAGTTTGTCCTTGCATGAAGGGGAGTATCCTTTTGTAGCACTCCTTCCGCTTCCTTTTCAACTGGCACGGACTCTCCCGTTAACATGGACTCATCCACAAGTAACCCAGCACTTTCAATGAGCCTTATGTCCGCAGGCACCACATTACCCTCACCAACAAAAACCACATCACCAGGGACAAGCTCCCAGCTGTCTATCTCCTTCTCCTTTCCGTCCCTCAAAACCCTTACCTTGAGGGCGGTAAGAGACTTAAGGGCTTCTATGGATGCTATAGCCTTAAGTTCCTGATAAAAGCCAAGCAAACCGTTTACCACAAGCACACCATAAACCACCAGCGCATCCTTAGGATTTCCGAGGAAAAGAGCTACAAACCCCGCTACCATCAGAATGAGGACAAAGGGGCTTGTGAACTGTCTTATCAAGACCTTTAGCTTGCTTTCCCCTTCCTCCTCTAAGAGGTTTTTCCCGTAAAGATGAAGTCTAAGGCTAGCATCTTCCTCTGTTAGACCAGTGGGGTTTGAGTTGAGTTCTCTGAAACTCTCCTCCAGACTTTTGTAGTGCATTGGAAAATTTTATGTTATAATGTTTTAACCATGCAGGAATTAAGCCTAAGCCACGTGTATTTTGGGGTACTCGCAATGGCTATTTCTTTAGGTGCAGTCTTGGCAGCTGGCAAACCCACCCTTAAACCCACAAAATTTCAGGCTGTGTGGGAGGGATATTTGAGGTTCGTAAGGAGTATGGTACTAGAAAACATAGGTCATGAGGGTCTCAGATATGTCCCCCTTATAGCCAGCATAGGTCTTTTTGTATTCTTTTCCAACCTGCTGGGTATGATTCCAGGTTTTGAGGCTCCAACTTCTAATGTCAACACAAACTTGGCGATAGCCCTTACCGTTTTCCTTCTTTACAACATAGAAGGTTTTAGGCTTCACGGTCTTGGATATCTAAAGCACTTTATGGGACCCAACCCTTACCTTGCCCCCGCCTTCTTTCTTATAGAACTTATATCCCATCTTGCTAGACCCATCACGCTCACCCTGAGGCTTTTTGCCAACATGAAGGGAGGAGCTCTTCTACTCTTGGTGTTGGTAAATCTCGTGGTTAAGAACCCCTTTACTATGGCGGTATCCCCTCTTATTCTTCTGTTCATAATAGCCATAAAGTTCCTTGCCGTCTTTATTCAAACTTACATCTTTATGATACTTTCAGTGGTTTACCTTGCAGGTGCTGTAGCTCATGAAGAACACTAAAAATAAACTGAAGGAGGTTGAAAGATGAAAGCCAGGATTATGTCCACCTTGGCAATTCTGATGCCAGCTTTAGCCATAGCAGCCGAGCCTGGGCAAGGGGAATCTCTTAAGCAGGGGCTTATGTTTTTGGGTGCTGGTTTAGCCATAGGGCTTGCCGCTCTTGGAACTGGTATAGGCATGGGCTTTGCCATAAAGGGGACGCAGGAAGGAGTGGCAAGAAATCCAACTGCTGGCGGAAGGTTGCAGACGCTCATGCTTATAGGTCTCGCCTTTATAGAAACTTTGGCTCTGTATGCTCTGCTGGTAGCTATAATACTTCTCTTTGTCAAGTAATGGGGGCTGTTCCCCCTTTTTTATAACGGAGGTAGAAGATGGCAACTCAGAGAAATGTAACTCGCATTTCCAACCTAAAACGTAAGCGTAAAAGCGGGTTTTTGTCCAGAATGTCCACAAAAAGCGGAAGAGCAATCATCAAAAGAAGAAGGCAAAAAGGTAGAAAAAGGTTAACGCCTTGAGAGATTTGGTCATAGCCTTCCTTAAGCTTTGGCAAGCTTTTGTGTCTCCCCTCTATCCACCAAGCTGTAGGTATTATCCCTCTTGCTCGCAATATGCTATAATGGCTGTGGAAAAGTACGGAGTATTAAGGGGGATGCTTAAGGCTGTCTGGAGAATTATAAGATGTAATCCCCTTTCAAAGGGTGGAGTAGACTATCCCTGATGGAAAAGAAAGACTTAGACCTTAGAGGACTCTTCATCATATTCGTGGTTATGACCCTGTTGCTTTTTGGCTACCAAGCCTACTTAATACTTTTCGGTCCACAGCCTACCGAAAAGCCCAAGGAGAAGCCTATAGAAGAAAAACCTCAGAATGTTCCCTCTTTGCTTCTTGGTACCACAAGGGAGGCAAAAAAGCCCCAAAACCTCAAAACCTTTGACTTTGAAAAGTTTACCCTCGTCCTTTCTGAAGATGGGGCAAGGATAGTAAGCCTTATAGACAAGAAGTATTCAAAGGACCTTGTAACAGATGAAGAAAAAAGGTTGGGCATATACCCCTTAGAGGTATTTACGGGAGACCCAAACATAGACTTTCAGATTAATTTTTCACCCTATCAGATACAAATTCAGGGAAACAGCATAGTTGCAACCCTAAAAGGTGATAGTTTTGAGGTTATAAAAAAGCTTGAATATAAGGGTGATTACTTTACCTTTAGGCTTGAAACTGCTGGCTTGGGGACGGCTTTCGTATCTGCCGGCATGAGGGTTCAAGAGGATGAGTTTTTTACCCATGCGGGACCAGTTATCAAGGTTGGAGAAAGTCTTCAAAGGATAGAAAATAAGAAGGTAGAAGGAAGGGAGCTTATCACAGGTGACATAAGGTTTGCGGGTGAAGAAAGCAGGTATTACTTTAAGGGTTTCTCTGGTAAGATATCCGCCGTAGCCATATACACGCTGGGGGATAAAAACACGCTTACGCTGGTAAAACCCGCCGGTGAGATTGCCTTCTATGCAGGTGCAAAAGAGTACGCAAGACTAAGAAACATAGGTCTCTCTGATACTATAGATTTTGGTAGTCTCAGGCTAATAGTAAAGCCTTTGTTTGTGTTTATGTATTGGATATACGAGCATCTTCACTCTTGGGTGTTTTCTATAGTGGCTCTTACCTTCTTGGTCAGGCTCTTTATGTTCCCCCTCACCTACAAGAGCACGGTCGCCATGGGAAAGATGGCTGAGCTTGCTCCAAAGATGCAAGAGCTTAAAGAAAAATACAAGGATAACCCAGCCAAGTTCCAAGAAGAAATGATGAAGCTCTACCAAGAGGTAGGCTTTAACCCAATGTCTGGTTGTTTGCCCATTCTCCTACAAATACCCATATTTTTTGCCCTTTACAAAGTGCTTACCATAACCGCAGACCTACAGCTTGCCCAGTTCCTATGGATAAAGAGCCTTGCCCAAAAGGACCCATACTACATCCTACCCGTGTTTATGGGTGCTTCTATGGTAGCCCAACAGTTTATAAGCCCCAGCCCTGAGAAATCTCAGAACCTCATAATGATAATTACTTCTGTGGTCTTTACCTTTTTGTTTGCAAGCTTTCCTGCAGGTCTCGTGCTGTACTGGACTCTAAACAACATATTTAACCTGGCTCAAACTTACATAATCAAGAGGATAACATTTAAAAGCCAACCACAAAAGCCTCAGAAGAAAAAAAAATGAGGTTTCTCGTAACGGGCGGTGCAGGCTTTATAGGTTCAAACTTGGCGAAAACCCTGGAATCAAAATACAACTGTAAGGTTTACGTGCTTGACGATTTTTCCTCTGGACACTTTAAAAATCTGATAGGCTTCAGGGGTGAGGTTATAACTGGAGACCTCTCAGATGGGCATCTGTGGGATTGGCTAAAGAAAAATTACAGATATGACGCAGTTTTTCATCAGGGGGCTATAACAGATACCACTATACAAGACCAAAACAGGATGATGCGGGTAAACGCAGATAGTTTACGATACATACTTGATGCATGCCTTTATTGGAAGGCAAAGCTTATATATGCATCCTCTGCAGGCGTATACGGTAACAGTCCAGCACCCATGAGAGAGGAAGAGGGGCTTGTACCTGAGAATATTTACGGCTTTTCCAAGCTTATGATGGACAGGATAGCAACTAGCTTTATGGAACAGCATAAGGAAATACAAATTGTCGGACTTAGATACTTCAACGTATACGGACCCGGTGAAGCCTACAAAGGTAAAACCGCAAGCATGGTATATCAGCTCTACAGGCAAATAAAAGAGGGCAAAAGACCAAGGCTCTTCAAGTGGGGAGAGCAAAGAAGGGACTTTGTCTACATACGGGATGTAATAGACGCTAACCTTCGTGCCCTTGAGAGAGAAGTCTCGGGCATATTCAACATAGCTACGGGCAAAGCGAGAAGCTTTAACGAAATAGTGGCAATCCTAAACCAATACCTTGGGACAAACTTTGAGCCAGAGTACTTTGACTGTCCGTATGATTTTTACCAGAACTTTACGCAGGCGGACATATCAAGAGCAAGGGAAAAACTTGGCTACGAGCCACAATACAGCCTTGAAGAGGGTATAAGGGAATATCTTGAAAGACTTGGAGAGAGTGTTAGGGCTTGACCTTGCAGGCAGTCCCAGAAGAAGAACGGGGTATGCCTATTGGAGTGGCTCTCTAAAGGTCGGTATCCTCTACGATGACGAGGAGATATTAAATCTTGCGGTCAACTTCTCTTTGGTTATGATGGACGCACCCCTTTCCTTGCCAAAGGGAAGAAAAAATCTTCAAGAAATAGGACCGCACTTTAGGGAATGCGACCTCTTGCTTAGAAAACATGGATACAAGTTTTTTCCAATTACTTTAGGACCAATGAGAATGCTAACGGAAAGAGGTATAAAATTGGCAAAAATACTCAAAAGTTATGGTATTGATGTCTTTGAGACATTTCCTGGTGCCTTTTATGATACTTTTGGCGTAAAGAGAAAGGATAAGGAACGAATAGCAAAGCTTTATAAAAATCTTGGTTTTGAGCTTGAAAACAGAGAATACACTCAGGATGAGTTGGATGCAGTGGCTTGCTTTCTCACGGGGAAGTTCTACTTAGAGGGTAAAACTGTTGAATTTTCTGGTTCAGATGGTAGTATAATTATACCCCGCAGACCATGAAGTTTTTTTTATTGCTCATAACGCTTTTTCTTTTCTCCTCTGCTCAGGAAAGAATACGCTTTTCGCCCCTCCCTATAAAACCCAAGGAGGAGCTTATAGCAGGTTATCTTCCTTTGGTTAACCTGCTTGAGAATAAAACAGGATACAGTTTTTCATTGGTTTACATAGAAAGATACGATAAGCTCCTGCAGGAGTTTATAAAGGGTAATGTGGATTTGGTAATATTGGGACCTCTACCATACACATTGCTAAAGAAGGAATATGCAAAGGCTATTCCTATAGCCTATGTAAACGAACAAGATGGGAAAGCTCACTATACATGCGTTCTTGTCTCTTCCTTGAATGGACCAAAGAGGATAGAGGATATAAATGGTCCGATAGCACTTCCGCAGAAAATAAGCACCTGCGGATACTTCTCCGCCTCCATAATGCTTTCTACCAAGGGTAAGGATATAAAAAAGCTGGGCTATAAGTTCTTTGAGACTCATAATGAAGCCATTGAAGCGGTCATACGGGGTGAATTTCAAGTGGCTTCCTTGAAAAAAAGCGTGGCGGAGAAGTACAGGGGTTTTTCCATAAACTTCATATCTGAGTCTCCCCTGTGGCCAGCCTACATTGTAGTGGCAAACTCAAAAACCCTGAGCACAGAAAGGATAAGTAGGCTAAGGGATATCCTTTTATCTCTTAAGGTAGAGGAACGCAGTAGGCTAATTGAGGGAAGATACGGCTTTTCACCAATTAGGGAAGAGGAACTTAAGATTATAGAGCGCTATGCCGAACACATACCTAAGTAGACTTATAGCCCTGTCTGTCCTTGTTTTCCTCTTGATTTTCCTGCCAGGCTGGCTTTTTATAGGCTACTTGGAAAGAAAATCGATTGATTACATAATGCAGAAGTGCTTAAACATGGCAAGAGCTTTATGGAATTCTGTGACAAGCACCAATCAGGAAGCCATAGAGGCTTACTTTGAAAAGTATATACTCAAGGAGGATGTTATTAAACTCTTAGAGCTGGCAAAGGAAGACCCTACGAGTGCTAGGACTCTTATATACAAACAAGTATGGCAAGACTACAACCGTTTAACAGAAAAGCTAAAGGTAAGGAACATAATATTCTTACTTCCGGACGGTAGGGTGCTTCTTAGGATGAGGACACCTACTGTTTATGATGATGTCATGCCATTTATGAATAATCCACGGGCTGTGTCCAGTGGGTTTGGAACGGATGGCATCCTCAGTGGGTGGTTCTACTCGTTCCCAGTTGTAAAGGGTAATGGAGAGCACCTCGGGACAGTGGTTATCACCGTACCACTGGAACACTTAAGAAGAATTCTTCAGAATCTCAACGCGCAAGCCTCCTACCTTTTCCTTTTTAGCGAGAATATGGTTATGCACATGGTACTTCCAGAATACAGTGAGTATTATGGAACTTTGGAAGGGTTAAGCGGATGGTTCATAGAAGACCCCTATAGAAAACTGCACGATTCCCCTACCACTTTTTCTGACTATGAAAAAGTTATACTGAAAAAGCTAGTCAGAAACGAGGAATTTAGAAGGCATCTTCACTCACCCACAGACTCCTACGTGATTCTTGAGAGTGGTGGAAGGTACTACAAGGTTATGATGGTAAAACTCGGTAGTGACCAGCCTTTGGCTGTTTTGGTATCTATAGTGTTGGGTAAAGACATAGAAAGTTTGAAGAAAGGTCATGATGTATACAGAGTTGGGTTGCTTTTATTAGCCGTTACTATATCAGCCTATACCTTCGTGTATTTAAGGAATGTATACCGCCTGAGAATAAAGTACGAGGAAATAAACGCCATAGTATCCTTGATGGGGGCCGGGTTGGTAGTTTTGAATAGAGATGGAAGAGTAGAACTTGTGAACGAACATTCTGTAAGCCTACTTGGGTACAAAAGGGAAGAGCTTATGGGCAAATTATTCCATGAAATTCTTCACTACCATACGGGACATAAAGAATCCTGTCCGGTTTATCTTGCGGCTACGCGTGGTTTAAACTACTCGGGTGATGATTCCCTTATAAGAAAAGATGGAACCCTTCTGGATGTCTACTTGGACTTAAGAGCAATTTTCTTGGGTGGTCGTTTTGTTGGCTCCGTCTTGGTTTTTTATGATATAAGCAGGAGGAAACAAGTAGAAAAGGAGCTATACATAAAAGCAACCCACGACCAACTTACCGGTCTTTACAACAGATGGTTCGCAGAGGACATACTCTCAAGATTCATAGACCAGTCAGAGAGAAGCGGAAAACCCATAAGCCTCATTCTTTTTGACCTAGACCATTTTAAAAAGATTAACGACACTTATGGACATCAAGTAGGGGATTTAGTCCTCAAGAGGGTGGCAGAGATAATCAAGAACAATGTGCGTGCCTACGACATTCCCATAAGGTGGGGAGGAGAAGAATTCATGGTTATACTCCCAGACGCCGATGAGGTGGATGCCTATCATGTAGCGGAGCGTATAAGAAGCCTTATAGAAAAGGAAAATATAGAAAACTTACACATCACAGTAAGCGGAGGGGTAGCTACACGCAGAAGAAAAGAGGATATCAAAACTCTTATAAACAGGGCGGACTTGGCACTCTACGAAGCAAAGAGGAGCGGAAGAAACATGATAGTGGTTGCTGAGGGTTGACTTTTTATGTGTTGCGAATTATTATCATTTAGAAGGAGGTTTATTGGATGGACAGAGTTTACATATTTGATACGACTTTGAGGGACGGAGAGCAAGCACCTGGCTTTTCTATGACCACTGAAGAAAAGTTGCAAATGGCTCTTCAATTGGCAAAGTTAGGAGTGGATGTGATTGAGGCTGGTTTTGCGGCTGCATCCAAGGGGGACTTTGAAGCAGTTAGCCTCATAGCCAAAGAGGTAAAAGGTCCAGTTATATGCTCCCTTGCAAGGGCACTGGAAAAGGATATTGAACTGGCCGGCAAAGCCCTTGAGTGTGCGGAAAGAAAGAGGATACATACTTTTATAGCCACTTCTGAGATACACATGAAGTACAAACTACGCATGGAGCCCGAGGAGGTGCTTCAAAGAGCAAAAAGGGCGGTAGAGTATGCGCGAAGGTTTACCGACGATGTGGAGTTTTCCTGTGAAGATGCTACAAGAAGTCAAAGAGAATTCCTCTACAGGGTTATAGAAACAGCCATAAAAGCAGGAGCTACTGTTATAAACATACCAGATACTGTTGGTTACACAGTGCCGGAAGAGTTTGCGGACCTGATAGAGGGAATAAGAAACAACGTGCCTAATATAGACAAGGCAATAATAAGCGTCCACTGTCACGATGATTTGGGTATGGCGGTGGCGAATTCTTTGATGGCTGTAAAGCATGGGGCAAGGCAGGTAGAGTGCACTATAAACGGCATAGGAGAGAGGGCAGGAAACGCATCCTTAGAAGAAATAGTAATGGCTTTGAAAGTGAGAAAGGACTTTTTTGGAAACCTACATACCAATGTAAACACTAAGGAGCTTTACAGAACCAGTAGGCTACTTTGCAGGATAACGGGTAGCTTTGTCCAGCCTAACAAGGCTGTGGTGGGTGATAACGCTTTTGCCCATGAATCTGGCATACATCAGCACGGTGTGTTAGCAAACCCACTAACCTACGAAATCATGTCACCCGATGATGTAGGTTTCCCATCCACCCGCATAGTCTTAGGTAAACACTCCGGGAGGCACGCCCTAAAGAGTAAGTTAAGGGAGATGGGCTTTGAGTTCTCTGAAGAAGACATAGATAGGATTTTTGAAAAGTTCAAGGCTCTTGCGGACAAGAAAAAAGAGGTCTATGAGGAGGACATAGAAGCTCTCGTGTACGAGGAATTTTTAAAACACGAGGAAGACGAACCCATAAAGGTCTTTCACTATCAGGTTCAAACAGGGGATAAACTACTTCCCACAGCTACAGTTGTTCTGAGCTTTAGGGGTGAAGAGAGAACGGCTTCTTCCACTGGGAACGGTCCTGTGGATGCTATCATCAGGGCTATACAGAAAGCCCTCGGAATAGAGCCTAAACTTCTGGACTTCTCCATAAAAGCTCTTACTCCAAACACAGACGCTCAAGCGGAATCAAGACTTGTTATAGAGTTGGATGGCGTGAGAGCCAGCGGTAGAGGAGTGGACGTGGATATAATAAAGGCAAGCGTAAGCGGTTTTGTGGATGCCCTAAACAGAGCTATCGTAAGAAAGAGCTACATACTTTCCAAAGAAAGCCTAAGAAGAGAAGGAACCATCTAAATGACTGTAAGACACTCTGTTAGCTTAGGCGTTGCACCAACCACTTGACATATAGGCTTGTATAGGTTAACATGATAAAGCAAGCGTTTGTTGGGGGCTAACACCCCTGGTCATCTTGACAACTGAATATGGGTTGAGTTCCTAAAAGGAAAGGGGGCTTTGTGTTGTGC
>JANWWY010000018.1 GCA_025057455.1 Aquificaceae bacterium | reverse complement strand
ATGTAGTGTAATGCAACCTAAAAAATGTGAATATCAATTGACTTTCAAAACTTCGCACCGCATACTGTGATTGAGAAGGTTCAGTCATTCAAGCAAAGAAGGCATGCGGTAGATAATCTCCAAACACCCTCTTCACCCTTTACGGTGTTTGTGATAAATTAATAAGAACCATGAGTATTCTGGCAATATACAAGGAGAGCGGTGAACTTGTTGAAGTCATAGAGGATTATGAGGAGATAGCCCAGAGGCTTTCTTCAATAGGTGTAAGGTTTGAAAGATGGAATACCGAAAGGGAGCTTCCCTTTTCCGCCACGCAGGAGCAGGTGCTTGAAGCATATAGGGAAGAAGTAGACAGGATTGTCAAAGAGTTTGGCTTTAAGTCCATAGATGTGGTAAGTCTCACGCCGGATAGCCCGAGGAAGGAAGAGCTAAGGAATATGTTTCTATCGGAGCATACCCACTCAGACTTCGAAGTGCGTTTCTTTGTAGATGGCTGTGGGACTTTCTACCTTCATCCGGACGATAAAGTCTACGTGGTGCTTTGCGAAAAGGGAGATTTCATTAGCGTTCCTGCCAATACGAAGCACTGGTTTGACATGGGGACAAAACCCTTTTTCAAGGCAATAAGGTTCTTTTCTATACCAGAAGGCTGGGTAGCTAATTTTACGGGTTCAGACATATCTAAACGCATACCATCTCACGACCAAGTGTTTGAGCTTAGATGATAAAAGCCATTCTAACAGACATAGAAGGCACCACATCCTCGTTGGATTACGTAAAGAGCGTTATGTTCCCTTATTCTAAGGAGAAGCTTGAAGACTTTTTAAGGCTTCACTGGGAGGAAGAAACGGTTCAGAAGGTGATAAAGGGGCTTGAAGAAAAGCTCAAAAGGGAAGTAGACCTAAAGGTTGCGGTGCAAACTTTGGGGGAATGGATAGAAAAAGACCTAAAGGAGCCTCTTCTTAAGGAAATTCAGGGTCACATATGGGAAGAGGGGTTTTTGAAGGGTGAGCTAAGGGGGCACTTATACGAGGATGCCTACGTATGCCTGAAAAACTGGAAGGAAAGAGGATACAAAATTTACGTTTACTCTTCTGGCTCCGTAAAGGCTCAGAGGCTTTTCTTTGGACACACAGAGTATGGGGATATTACAAACTTGTTTGATGGCTTTTTTGACACTTCTGTAGGTGGGAAGAAGGAAAAGGATTCTTACAAAAAGATAGCCCAGCTTGTGGGGCTCCCTCCAAAAAGTTTTCTGTTTCTCTCCGATGTTGAAGAAGAGCTGGACGCTTCAAGGTCTGCAGGTATGAACACAGTCCTTGTGTCAAGGAATGGCTTTCCTATAGCAAGCAAACACCCAACAGTTAAAAACTTCTTTGAGGTTGAACCTCTACTTTCCTAACAGTTAACCTCAAGGCATATAGCACGAATATGATACCACCAAGCACTGCAAGCACTGTCCCAATACCCATAAGAGCAAGGGAAGTAATCACCATTGGGTCGTCGGTAAAGGCAGTGCCGTAGGTCTTTCTTGGTGCGTTCCTAAGTCCTGCGAAGAAAAGACCAAGGACAAAAAGCACCATTCCAACACCATAAAGGTAAACCTGTGGTAGGGCTATCTTACTTAGTTTTTTGGTGTAGCCGTAGCGAACAAAAAGGTCATATGCCACAGCCATGAAGGCAAGGGTTTGACTGGTTATTACACCATGGTAGTGTGCAGGAATACTAAGATTAGACTTCATACCAATGTATTCAGTATGAGGGTTTATGGCGTAGGATACGAGAGAGGGCAAAAGCCCCGCATAGGCTATAAAGACGCCAAGGAGGTACAAGATTACAGATATGAGAAATGCCATGGAGTAGACATTTCCCTTTTGGAATTTGTAGTTTCTAAGCAGGTAGAAAAGATGAAAAAATACGGGCATACCAAGTCCAAGGGCATAGCCTAAGTCTGTTAACCTCCTTGCCTCCTGAGAAACTGGGTTTCCAAAGAGAACTGGAATTAGCACGTACATAAAGCAGAAGGAGAGAAAAAGAAAGCTAAGGTATCTCAGTCTCCCGAGCTGTAGTTTTATACCTTGTCTTTCAAGTAAATAGTACCAAGCGTAGAGGAGCATTGTGCCGTTTATGAACTGATGCACATGCCCAGGAGCCCAATAAAGCCTTTCGTAAAAAAGGTATAGCTCGTCCCTTGAGCCAGCCTTAGGTATGGATGCTAGAAAGGCAAGGAACATGAGAATAGACAGTAATACCGCAAGGGAAGACAGATGTTCCTGAGGGTTTTTTGAAAAAAGACCTCCTTCTGCCTCTCTTAAAAGCAAGAGGGCACCCAGCCAAAAACCCACAAAGAAAAGAAGAGCACCAAGCCAAAAAAGAGGATGGTCTATGGTGGGAAGGTAATTGTTGGACACCGCCCTACCCACTCCAGAAATAGAAACAAGTGCAATGAAAACTACACCCAAAAGTGAAAAATAAAAAGGTACAAAAAGCTCTCTTTTGAAGGTAATCTGCCACAGGAGCAGGCTAAAGGTTAAGAAAAAGCCCACAATAGCAAGGTCTACATGCCCTATTATGGAGTGATAAAAGTAGCCGGGAGGCACTAGCTTGTATACCGCTGGCGTCCTTGCGATGGCTGCTACTAAGGCAAGAAATCCACCCAAACCCAGCGAAACCACAGAGAGCAAAAGCCACCTTTTATGCATACTATCTCCTCATATCAAACACCATTATGGAAAAAAGAAGAGCTATGTATAGCACAGAGTAGAAAAAAAGAAGCGTTCCGTTTGGCTTCTTTGATAGGACAAACCTAAGAGTAAGCAAGAGGTAAAGAAAGCTTAACACAAGGGCGGATAAAAAATAAATAAAGCCCGCAAGCCCGTATATGGAAGGAAGTAGGCTAAGAGGTAGTAATCCTGCGGTGTATATGAGCGTTTTGATTTTCGTATGCTCTATGCCCTTTGCTACTGGCAAAGTGGGTATTCCCGCACGCTTGTAGTCTTCAGCGTACTTTATAGCAAGAACCCAAAAGTGGGGTGGCTGCCAAAAGAACATTATGAGAAATAGTATAAGAGCTTCAAAACCTACCTCGCCTTTTACCGCTGCGTAACCTATCACCGGTGGAAGAGAGCCAGACACACCACCTATCTCCGTAGCCAACGGACTTTTTCTTTTCAAGGCAAGGGTGTATATACCCACGTAGAAAAAGGAAGCTAATAGCACAAAAAAAGTTGCCAAAAGATTTACCTTCAAAAGCAGAATCAAGAGGGAGATAAGAAGAAGTGTAGAACCAAAAATAAAGGCACTTTGAGGGTTGACACTACCACTGGGGATAGGTCTATCCCTTGTCCTGTCCATAAGGGTATCCACATCCCTGTCAAAATACTGGTTTAAAACAGCAGACCCAGCGGAAGCCAAACCAGTTCCAAGTAAAGTCCAAAATACCAGCCACGGCTGTGGGAAGCCCCTCTGAGCAAAGTACATGCCCGTAAGGGTTGTAATAAGCACAAGTAGCACTATACCGGGTTTTGTAAGGATTAGATAATCCCTCAGAAGATTACCGTACGCTATAGCCTTGCTTACCATGCAGGTTTTACCCTTGGTTCCATTCCAGATTTAAGCTGAAGGTTGTAAGTGAGCCAAGCGAACAAGAAAAAGCCCATAGCGGTATCAAGAAACACGAGAGGTAAGAAAAAGCCAGAAAGGACCATGGATATGGCAAACACAAACTGCACGTTGATGAGAATAAAAGCGGTAAGGGTGGTTCTATTGAAGCTGGAAACCATGGCAAGAAGAAAGGCAAGCCAGGTCACATACGATATGTTCCTGTGGGCAAACTGAAGAGCAACCTGCCAGTTATTTAGGTCTGGTATAAGCTGACCGTTACACAGAGGCCACTGATGACCGCAGGCTTCTCCTGAGCCTGTGTATCTAACCAAAACACCGGTTATCATCGTGGTTACCGCAAAGGCATAAGCCCACCAAGGAACTCCAGTTGTATCTTCTTCCTTCGTTAAAAACCTGTAGGTTAGCACCAGGCCAGCCAAAATTATCATGGACTCGTATATGTGGAAAGACTCAAGAAGCATATGGGAAACGTACTTAAGACTGGGGGCTTCTGACCTTATCATCTTCATGCCCGTTAGGGCAGCAGAAATCGTAAACACAAGAGCTACAAGGGATGCTATTTTGGCCCCTTTGGGTGCAGTCTTGTGTTTGAACCATATGAGCAAGAAGGTAAGAAATACAAAAATGCCAGCAAGACCGCTTACGGTTCTATGACCCATTTCCAACTTTGCGGAGGTATCTTTCGGTAACTGGAAACTGCCATAGCACAAGGGCCAGTCGGGGCAGGCAAGACCCGAGTCCGTGGACCTTACCGCACCCCCCCATATCATAACTATGTAAGTAAAGAGTATGGCAAGCCCTATAGAAAGTCTCAACATAGTTAATAAATTATACCTCAGAAGGTTGAATAATAAGCCCTCTTATGTATTTTATGAGCTCTTCCCTTAGGTCTTCCCTCTGCAGTGCAAACTCAAGCATGGTTTGTATGTAGCCCATGGGTGTGCCAGTGTCATAGACCTTTGAATCTATCTTTATGGCATATACCGCCTCTTCCTCAAGAAGGAGCCTTATAGCGTCGGTGAGCTGTATTTCACCCCCCTTGCCCGGAGGTGTTATTTTAAGCTTTTCAAAGAGTCTTGGAGTAAAGAGATACCTTCCCACTATGGCAAGCCTTGAAGGAGCTTCTTCTGGCTTTGGCTTTTCTATGAGGTTGTCCACTATGTATATATCCTTCTCTATGTGCCTGCCGTCTATGATGCCGTACTTAGAAACATCCTTAAGTTCCACTTCAAAGACCGCTATAACACTTTTACCAAACCTTTTGTAAACATCCATCATCTTTGTGAGCACATTTTCTTCGTCCTTGAGTATCACATCACCTAAGCAAACTATAAAGGGCTCATAACCCACAACGGGTTCTGCCACCAACACCGCATGACCTAATCCCAGCTGTTCCTTTTGTCTTATGTATATGGGATTTACAAGCCTGCTTATTTCCATTATGTTCTTCAAAAGTTGCGTCTTTCCACAGTTTTCAAGATGCTTTTCAAGGTCTGTATTTATGTCAAAATGGTGTTCAATAGGTCTTTTATGTCTTCCTGTAACAAATATAATGTTGTCAATACCCGCATCCAAACACTCTTCCACGATGAACTGAATAACTGGCTTGTCAATGATGGGAAACATTTCCTTGGGCATGGCTTTTGTGGCAGGCAAAAATCTTGTTCCCCAGCCCGCAACTGGTAGAACCGCCTTTCTTACCTCCATGGTCTATACCTCCTACATAAGGTTCATTTTCTTCAAGATGTTTGCCACTTCTTTATCCCTTTCCGCTATGTTTCTGAGGGCTTCCAACAGCCCCTGCACTTTTTCTCTGTCTCTGGTAAATTCTTCTTCTATTCTCTTCACCTTCTCCTCAAAGGGTCTTACCATTGTTCTTCTGTCCCAGAGGGCAAAGCCTATAGTAACTCCAGTTATGCTTACAAATATGCCGGAGAGTATCCAAAGAAAGTTGACAAGGTCGTCAATGCGTCTTTCCAACTGTTCAAACCTTTTATCCACCTGCTCGAACCTCTTGTCCACCTGCTCAAATCTTTTGTCCACTTGCTCCATGAAAACCTTCAAAGTAGCTTTTATCTCGGCCACATCCCTGAGGAGTTGTTTTTCCTCTTCTTGCGTCAACGCAAAAGACACGCTGAGTATTGCAAATATGGTGACCAAGACCTTATACAGCATTAAATCCTCCCTCTTTTAGAATATACTCTATCATTAATTCACAAGCAACAGGGTTTGCAAAACCCTTGAAGTTTTCCGAAAGGCTTTCTCTTTCATGAAGAATCTTTTCTAACGCTGAGATGACTCTTTCAAGGCTTGCATCCTTTTCTCTCAAGACAAGCCCACCACCCAGCTCCTCTATCTCCTTTGCGTTGTAATACTGGTGGTCATGCACGGCGTAGGGGAATGGTACAAAAAGGGCTGGCACGCCGTAAAGGGAAAGCTCCGTTATGGTGCTTGCTCCAGCCCTGCTTAGTGCAATAGTGCTTGCTCTGTATACTAACTCCATGCTATGACTAAAGGGTAAGGTTAGAACCTTGATGTTCCTCTCCCTGTAAGCTTCGCTTATCTCTTGGTATTCCCTTTCGCCAGTGATGTGTATGCCCTGCCATCCTGTCTTAGAAAAGACCTCTACCGCCAGCCTGTTTAAAAAGCTGGCACCTTGGCTACCGCCTATAACGAGGAGTGTTTCCCTGTTTTCCAGACCAAGCTCTTTTCTTGCCTCTTGGCTCTGAAGACTTAAACCTTCAAGAAGTCTCCTCCTTACAGGCAAGCCTGTTTTCAAAACTTTATCCCTGGGGAAAAATCTTCTTGAATACTCAAAGGTTATAAAAATCCTCTTGGCAAACTTAGACAAAAGCCTGTTAGTTTGACTGGGAACAGAGTTCTGCTCATGCACAAAAAGAGGAAGCCCTCTTAAAATGCAAGATACTCCAAGAGGTAAACTTGCATAACCTCCAAAGATAACACCTACACCATCCTTAGATAACCTTTTGGCTAACTTTAGGCTACTTTGAAGGTTTTTTATGAGGGCAGGAATCTTCTCCTTTAGAGATTTACCCATAAGGGGCTTAGAGGTCAAGAAGAGGCTCTCTACAGATATTAGGTCTTTTAGCTTGTTTTCTATGCCCCTTTCTGAGCCGACAAAAGAGGAAGTAAGGCCCTTGTGCGTTAGGCATTCTATGAGAGCAAGGGCTGGAAAAAAATGACCTCCCGTTCCACCCCCAGATACGTAAACCTTCATCCCTTAATATTCTACGCATATATTCAATCTCTATGAAGATTTCCCTCATTACGCTGGGCTGTAGGAGCAACTACTTTGACACAGAGCTTATGGCACATCGTTTTAGGGTCAAAGGTTATGAAATTGCCCCTTCTGATGAAGAGCTGGCGGATGTGTACGTGATAAATACCTGCACGGTCACTTCTGAGGCGGACAGGTCTTCAAGACAAGCCATATACAGAGCAAAGAGGAAAAACCCCAATGCGGTGGTGGTGGTAACGGGCTGTTATGCTCAGGTAAGCCCAGAGACGCTGGCGGGTCTAAAGGAGGTGGACCTCGTAGTTGGCAATTCTGAAAAGCACAGAATTGGGGAAATTTTGGAAGAGTTTCTTGAAAGAAGGGGTAAGAAGGTATACGTGGAGAACATATTCAAACAATCTACCCTTGAGAGCTTTGACCTTTTCACATACTTTGAGAAGGCAAGACCCTTTCTAAAAGTCCAAGAAGGCTGTAATAAATTCTGCACCTTCTGCGTCATACCCTTTGCGAGGGGAAAGGTAAGAAGCGTGTCACCGCAAAGGGTCCTTGAAGGAGTGAAGCTACTGGCGGAAAGGGGCTTTCAAGAAGTAGTTCTTAGCGGAACCCAGCTCACTCAATACGGCTGGGACATAGGCACGAGCCTGTCTGAGCTCCTTATAGAGCTCCTGAAGATTGAGGGTATTGAGCTTATTAGGCTTTCCTCTATGCACCCTTCGGAAGTGACTGAGGAGCTCCTTGAAATTATAACTTCTGAAGAGAAGATAGCACCCCACTTTCACCTGTCTCTTCAAAGTGGCTCAAACAGAATACTTGAGCTTATGGAAAGGGGCTACAAGGTTGAAAACTACGCAAAGCTCGTAGAACAAATAGTAAAGAAAAGACCCATAACCGCCATAGGCACGGACATTATAGTAGGCTTCCCTTCGGAGACGGAAGAGGACTTTTGGGAGACCTACAGGCTCTTACAGGAGCTCCCCATTGCCTATATGCACGTGTTTCCTTACTCGGACAGACCATTTACAAAGGCAAGCAAAATGGAAGGGAAGGTAAGCTCAGCCATCAAAGAAGAAAGGGTAAAAATTTTAAAAGAGCTTGATGAACTCAAAAGAGGGGAGTTCTACAGAAAAAACATAGGAAGAGAGCTTAGAGCTGTGGTCTTGGAAGAGGGTAGACTGTTAACTGAGAACTATATACACATAAAGGGTGCAGGTAAGCCGGGCAAAGTTACAAGGGTAGTATTAGAGTAAGGAAGGGCTTTATAACCCTTCCAGATGGTGTCATTTTCATTCACCGTCCTGTTTATTTTCTACTTTCTTAGGAGGTGCTGGTCTTTCCACTATCCTTGGACCTGCAAGCTTTTCAGCCACAGAGTTTGCCACCTGAACGACCACATCCCTTGCTACCATATCTAAAGAGAGGTTTTTGCTAACGCTCCATCCACCACCGCCCGCACCTGTGCCACCCCATCCCGCTCCAAAAAGACCCCAAGAGGACTTTTCAGAGTTGGCATCAAAGGAGTTTGACAATACTATTTCAAGACTTTGAGGGTTTATAACATTAACTTCCACGCCTATCCTCGCTTTATCCTTTCTAACATTTATAGCACCAAGAATAGGAACAATTCCTCCACCAAGAGCTCCACCGCTTCTTTCCAGTTCCAAGGCTGTTATGGACCCAGATATTACGTAATCTACCTTGGGGGGTTGCACCTGCTGTCCCGTTGCAGCAAGAAGCCTTTTCATCCTCTCGTACTGCTCAAGGTCCACTATTCTGAAGCAGTTAGTAGTCTTTAGAGCGTTGGATAGCATGGTAGTCAAACCCGTTCCTATTCCTCTCACTCCACCTGAGCCAGTCAGCACCTCGTACAGGTAAGCCAAGTGAGGAGTCCCGGGGTTTGCATGAGCGCAAGCATTCGCCTTACAGTCAAACTCCATAACCATGATAGAATGGACGGGCTCCGAGCACTTTACTACAGGTATCTGCCTCTCTGCAGTTTTTGTATCTGTGCTCTGAGAGAAGCCCACGCCCGTTAAAAACACCGATAGTAAAAGGGTTTTTTTCATGCCCATACCTCCTTCTTTCAAACTTTTTTTTACTTATTTTAATAGTGAGTTGACCAAAAATCTGACAGGTTAAAGGGTACTCCGTTGAGCTATAATATATGCGTATCCATGTTCACACCATCCGAGACAAAATACCTTTATCTCTTACGTCATGCCCAGAGCGAGTTTAACGAGAAGGGTATATTTCAGGGTAGGCTTGACAGTGATTTAACGCCCTTGGGCTTTGTGCAGGCAAGACTTTCCGCACAAGACCTTATTGACAAAGGTATAGAGGTTATATACTCTTCTCCGCAGAGGAGGGCCTATAAAACTGCTCTTACTGTGGCGGATGTGTTGGGACTTGAAGTTATTGTGGATGAACGCATAAGAGAAATGTCCTTTGGGCGCTACGAAGGGAAACCTTTCTTGGAGCTTATGGAAAATGAAGGAGATATCATGAGAAGTTGGCTTTCAAACCCTCTTAAAAACCCCTTACCTACCCAAGAAGACATGGAACACTTCAAACAGAGGGTGGAAAGTTTTCTTTCAGACCTTTTAAACACTTCTTATAAAAAGATTTTGGTTGTTGCACATGGAGGAACCCTTCATGCCATGATATGCTTAGCCCTTGGACTTGGGCTTGAAAACCTCTGGAACATACACATGGACAACACGGGCTTTGCTCTTCTCAAACACAGCTCTGGCAGGTTTGAGCTAAAGCACCTCAACAGACTCTGTCATAGGGAAGTGCTCTAAAGAGCCCTTCACAACCAGAGAAGTCTATAATTCTGCCATCTTGGACAATGTCCATTAATATAGTGCACTGGCAGATGTCTAGCCCTTCTCCCCACTCTACAACAATCACGCCCTTACCCAAAAACTCAGAAAGGTCCAAGTCCCTTGTCCTATACAGGTCTATGTGTATAAGAGTTCCTTTCTTAGTTGGATATTCGTTCACAAGGGTAAAGGTTGGACTCCTTACCTGATAGCCTTCAAGTATGCCCATGCCCTTGGCTATTCCCTTTACCAGCGTGGTTTTGCCAGCACCGAGGTTGCCTACAAGACAGATTATCTCCCGTCCTTTAAGAGCGCTACCCATAAGCTCACCCAATCTTAGCGTTTCCTCTTCAGAACTGGAAAATAAACGCACCAGTGTTATATTATAAAGACTATGGAATTTTACTTCTTTCCAGATGTTTACGCTGACAGGTACTTAGTGGATACCTACATAGTATCCTTCAAGCTAAGAGACAAGAGTTGTGTAAAAACAAGAGAATGGGAAAGCAGAGAGTACATAACTGAAGTCTTAGATTGGGAAGCTTTCAAAGAAAGTGCCTACGATATAGCCCTTTACGAGTATGGTGACGAAGTAGCAAGGTTTTCCGATATAGAAACTGCCCTATCGGAAGCTTACAAAATGGCATGTCTTGAAGCCTCCAAACGTTTGCCAAAGGTTATAGAGCCAGCCATGGGTGTTGGTAATCCACCCAAGGAGGTACTGGACAGGGTTTTTCCACTGAGCTATAGACTTGAAAATTTTCCTGAAGACATAAACGCATATCTGGACAACTTGATAAAAAACCTGGAGGTGGAAACCTTAGAGTGGGAGAAGGCGGATGACGACGAGATACCTTTCTGACCTATTGGAAGAGCTTACGCCCAAAAGAATAGTAGAAGAGCTTGATAAATACATAGTTGGACAGGATGGGGCAAAAAAGGCTGTAGCCATAGCTCTCAGAAACCGCTGGAGGAGGCAAAGATTACCCGAACACATAAGGGATGAAGTGGCACCCAAGAACCTGCTTATGATAGGTCCCACTGGTGTAGGAAAAACAGAGATAGCGAGACGAATAGCCCAACTCATAAAAGCCCCCTTCGTAAAGGTGGAAGCCACCAAATACACAGAAATAGGATACGTAGGGAGGGATGTTGAATCCATGGTAAGGGAATTGGTGGAAGCATCTTACCAGATGGTAAAGCAGGAGAAGATGCAAGAGGTTAGGGAAAGAGCTAAAAAGCTTGCGGAGGAGAGACTATTAGACTATTTAGTGCCTCAACAACTTAGTTTTGGTATGAGGAGTGTCCAAGATACGGGGAAAAGGGAAGAAATGAGAGATAAACTAAAGGGAGGAGAGCTGGACGATAGGATTATAGAGGTGGAAGTCCAAGAAAGAGCTGTCCCTTTGCTTGGTATAGCAGGGCCGCCTGGACTTGAAGAGCTTGAAGAACAGCTAAAAAGCATGCTGAGCAGTATAGGTGGGACAAGACGCAGAAGAAAGCTGAGGGTTAAGGAGGCTCTTCAAATCTTTGAGTCCGAAGAGGCGGAGAAGCTAATAGACCAAGAGGAGGTTGCACGCGAAGCCATATACAGAGCGGAGAACTTTGGGATTATTTTCATAGATGAGATAGATAAGATTGCGGTAAAGACACCGGGTGCAGGTCCAGGCGTTTCCAGGGAAGGAGTTCAAAGGGACCTTCTTCCCATCGTAGAAGGGACAGTAGTCAAGACCAAATACGGTCCAGTGAGGACCGACCACATACTTTTCATAGCTGCGGGTGCCTTTCATATATCTAAGCCCTCAGACCTAATGCCAGAGCTTCAAGGCAGATTCCCCATAAGGGTAGAGTTAAACCCCCTTACAAGAGAGGACTTTGTGCGCATACTAAAGGAACCTAAAAATGCCCTGACAGTTCAGTACATAGAGCTCCTGAAAACTGAGGGTGTAGAGTTAGAGTTTACCGAAGACGCTTTAGAAGAAATTGCCAGAATAGCGGAGGACGCCAACAATCGCACAGAAAACATAGGAGCAAGAAGGCTTCATACGGTAATGGAAAAGCTTATAGAAGACATCTCTTTTAATGCACCAGAACTCGCAGGACAGCGCATAATCATAGATGCCAGGTTTGTCAGGGCTAAGCTGGAAGGGATAGTCAAGGATGTGGAGCTTTCCAAATACGTACTATGAAGGACCTTCTGGAAAGAATTGAAGAACTTCTTTACCTTCAGGAAAGGCTGGTAAACCTCTTATTTCTTTCCCATTCTCAGAGGGCAAAAATTAGCGTAAGCACAGCCTTTGATATGCTCTATCATAACATAGAACTCTTAGAGCTAATACAAGACCTCCTTAGCAACCCAGAAGAGTTTCAGGAGGAATACCAACAGGCATACTTAATGAACCTGACTTTGGAGGCACTTTCTTGGGTTGGGTTCATACTGCCAACCATAGAAGAGTCTTGTCCCATATTCCTTCATAGCTTTGGGGGTAAAGACCCTATCCAGAGAATAAAGTCCATGCTGAAAGCTCTTGAGGAGATAAACCTTAAGGGTGATTATCAAAATCTTATAAAGGTGGCTTATGATGTTCAGAGCTTTGCAAACCAACTAAAATATCAAATCATGCTGGCAAAAAAAGCGTACACCAACTTAGCTTGATTTCCTAATAGCTCCTACAAAAACCAGTACCTTAGCGACAGCCCTGTAAAGCTCTGGAGGAATCTCCTCGTAAACCTCTACCTTCATAAGAGCCGAGAGAAGGCCCCTATCCTCTATTACTGGTACACCATACTTTTTTGCAGTTTCTATTATCCTCTCCGCCAAATCACCAACGCCCTTAGCGACAACCACGGGCACCTCTTTTTCCCCTTGGTCATACTTAATGGCTACCGCCTTTTTTCTTTCCATGTCTAAGCAAGCAAAAGAAAGCTTTCTTTCAGAAGAGTATTTCTAAGAGTAGGTAAGAGCTCTTCCTTTTGTACAGTCTCCACCGAAAAACTTCTCAAGTTTATGCCTTCTTCCTCTAGCATACTTTTGAGCATTTCCTTATGGTTGCTTATTCTCTCCTCTATGTATACTTGGTTGGTAAAAATTCTTATATCCACCACCTTCCAAGCCTTTGGCATGCTAACAACACCACCCACAAAGTACTCCTCGTAGTCAAGTTTAAAAACGACCGTATAGTCCACACCAAGTTTAAATATAAGCCCACCCCTTGCTCGGTCATAATGTATGGGTAAGTAGAAGGACCCACCATGTTTCACTGCCAGCCACTGTAGCCAGCTGAGGTACTCTAGCCTGTTAAAAAGTTGTTCCATCTGAAAGCCCTTTGCCCTGTAAAGCTCCAAAAATTGTTCTCCCATTTTCATGTATTCCTTAAGACTTTCGTAGGCTTTCCTTATAGACCTCTCTGAGCCATCCTGCACAGCCTTAAGGAGGTCTTTGACAGGTTTTTCCTCTATTTCTTGCAAACTTGCCAGCGACTCCATCATAACCTCGTGAAACAACTCTCTACCGGTCTTTTTGGCTTCAATTAGCATTTTCAAAAGGGTGGGCAGGTTCTTTTTTTCCAAGGCAGTTATAATATCCCTCGCATTGTTTTTCTCTAAGCTCTTGATGAAATCCGCATAGTGGTTATGGCTAAGGGTTTCTAAGAAAAGACCTTTGAAAGCTTCCTTTATCTTTTGATAGAGATATGCCCTCTGTTTAAGAGCTTCTATCAAACTTTTTATACCTTCTAAATTCTTTTCATAATTCATACCCATCATAGAAGCCAAAACTTCTGCGTCCTTGAGAAGGCTCTGTAAAATTTGAGCCTTTTCGTCGTCCAACAGGTCCGCCGGCTTTAACTTACCTAAAAACAGGTCAAGGAGCTTTCTCTCGTAAAAAATCCCGGAGTTTTTAACTACCTGCTTTAGGTCTTCAGGGTTTAAGGATACATAATAACCATGCTCCTCTTCTAACAACAGTCTTATAAGCTCCTCAATCTGAGTCCTCCTGTAAAGACCAGTAATCTTGAAGGTTAAAGGGGTTGTCTCTTGGAGGTTTAGGTCCAATATATCACCCACAAATAACTCAATTGAAGACTGATTCTCAGCCTTTAGCTCTAAGCCGTTGGAAAGGGTCAATGTATAGAGGTTGCCTTCTCTCTGGCTTACCCTTGCCCTTACTGTAGCTCCCCTTCCCTGAGAGAGTTCTAACAACACACTGGGAACAGAGGATAGAACTTTGACCCTATACTCCTCGCCTGTTTTTTCTAATCTTGCAGACTGGGACTGTTCCACTATATGTTGGAGTAGAATACCTTCTACCCTTCTTATTTCCATAGTTTAGTTATCGTCAGAGAGTAAAAGGGCTAAAGCCCCCCTTGCCATACAGTACTCCGCACAGGTGGAGAAGGAAAGGCTAAAACAGGAGGCAGGCAGTTTTTCCGCAGCGGTTTTTAACTCCTCTTCAAGCCCTTTCAAAATGTCCCTAAGAGCATCTATAAGACCACCTCCCAGCACAATCCTATCAGGGTTGAAAAGATGGAGGACGTTCACAAGACCAAGAATTAGGTAGTTTCTAAACTCCCTTACCGCTTCAAGAGCGTACCCTTCGCCTTCCCTGGCATTGTTTATTATTTCAAAGTCTTTTAGCTTTTTCCCAGAGAGCCTTTCGTAGATTCTTTCCAATCCATAGGAAGAGCAGTAAGCTTCCCAGCATCCGAGCCTTCCACAGGTACACTTCTCACCCGCTGCCTGCACCACATGATGCCCCAGCTCCAATGCACTTCCACAGGCACCAAGAAAGGGTTTTCCTTCAACCACAAGCCCACCACCAAGACCAGTGCCTATAGCCACAAAAACCAAAACCTTACTGTCCCTGTAGTCGTAATACCATTCACCGTAGGCTCCAGCGGATACATCGTTCGCCACTTTTATCTTAAGACCCTTCAAGACTTCATTCATGTCCACCCCATCCAGTGCTGGAACGTTCGGAGACCTGTATACTACACCCTCCAAAGAGGTGAAACCGGCTACCGCTACTCCTACACCCTCTGGATTACCTTCAAAAGCGATTTCTCTAACCTTTTTTAAAAAAGCATCCTTGTTGTTGGAAATGTCCCTTATATAATGTTTTTCCCTTCTACCATCTTCCCAGAAAACCTTCACAAAAGACCCACCTATGTCAATCCCCTTTTTCATACTCTACACCTTCAATTTTTAGGTTTCCATTCTCAGACTTAAACTTCACTGTCAGAGAGAGGAGTCTTTGGGTCATTCCCTTCTCCTTTTTGATAAGGTCCACAAGCACCTGCTCCTCTTCCACTTTTCTCTCCTCTGCTCTGGCAGTAGAGTAGGCTTTCCTATAAGATTGACAGGTTCTTAAAAGTCCTTCCTTTCCGCCTATGCTCTGTGCAAAAGTTTCAGACATAAACTCGGAGAGCTCTTCTGCCCTATCCTCCCTGCATTCTTCTAAACCGAGCAGAAATCTGTAGAAGGACCTGACCTCTTCTATGTTGTGTTTTCTTTCCTTTACATCCTCAAGGAATATTAGCATGGCTATGATGAAAGGGTAAAGGATTGCGAGGAGTATAAAAAAACCAATAATAAGGTCCTCACGGCTGTAACTAAGCCTCATAGCCAACCTTTCCTCTTTACCCAATAAATCAGGGAAAGGGTTGTAACCACCATCAAAAGCAGTGAGGAGGGATATCCGTATTTCCAGTGAAGCTCGGGCATATGCTCAAAGTTCATACCAAAGATGCTGGCTATGAGAGTGGCGGGCAAGAATATGGTAGCTAAGACAGTGAAGACCTTCACAGCCTCGTTCTGCTTTATGGATATAAGTCCAAGAAGGGAATTCTGTATGCTGTCCAGCTTGTCCATATAAAAACTGGTGTAGTCAAGAAGTGTATGAAGGTCATCAAGGGCTACTTTTATGTCCCTTTTGGTCTGGGCGTTTATCTTGGGACTTTTTACAAAGTGGCTGAGAATGCGGAGCTTTTCGTTTATGGTCTCCCTTATGGTAATGTTTAGCTCATCATAGTATGATATCTCCCTTATGATTTCCTCCGACTGTTCCGCAAAGACCTCTTTCCTTAGGTTTCTTATTCTTCTCCCCAGTATTTCAAGCCTATCACCCAATCTATCCACTTCTATATTAACTATCTGAGAGAAAATGGCCTCAGGAAATTGAAAATTAAGCGGGTTTTGTTCCATCCTTTTTATGAAGATGAGCATACTGGGAATGTCTCTGTATCTTATGCTAACCATGTACCTACCCTTTATGAAAAAAAGCACTGGTTCTACGCTTATGTCTTCCTTTTGCTGAATCACAAAGGATAGGTTCATGTATATGGCTTCTCCCTCTTCCTTGTATTTACTGCTTATCTCTATGTCTCCAAAGACTTCTCTGGGGGGCATCTGAAAGCCTACCGCACTTCTAAGCCAATCTATCTCCGCATCGTTAGGCTTTTCTACATCAAGCCAAACAACCGCTTCCTGCCTTATATCCCCAAACTGGTCAAGACCAAATTTTTTAAAGGTACCCCCCAGGCTTGCATAGACGTGTATCATCAAAAATATTTTACTCAGAAGTTAAGTCTTTTATAAGCTCCTGCTTTACCTCCTCCGGTAAAAGTGTCATAGCCTTGTAGTTAGGATGGTTTATTTCTATCTTAGTTTGTTCTTTTTTAAAGTCTTCCACCTGCTCCTCCGTAAACTTTACCTTGAGAAAGTGAACTACAGCAGCCTTTCCGTACTCATAGTCTTCCTTACTTCTCTCGTCTGCCACCGCCCTAAGCGTATGCTTGTTTCCTATGTGCAGGTAAAGATGGTCGTGTATGCCCACTAATTGAGGAAGTATCCTTTTTCTCTCGCTTGCATCGGGTATTTCTATAAACATGGTAATAGAAAGTTCGTTTTTATCCGGTATGAGCTCATTATAGACATCTATCTCTTGCTGAATTTCTTCTTCTTTTACCATTCTTTCAGACCTAATCATTTCTTGGATTTGAAACCAAACTGTCTCCCTGTTTTCAAAAACTAAATGTATCCAAGGCTCTATAAAGACTCTTCTGTTCTTTTTGAGCTTGATTATCTCCTCGACTTTTTGAGGGCGAACCTTTTCATACTCGTAGATGTTTAGTATTTCGTCCCTTGTAATTTTTTTCATGACACTCCTCCTTTGGGTTTATTTATTTATTATATGCAAATTATTCTCAGTTGTCAAGAGTTCTTTAGTACTTTGTGGATTGCCTCCAAGAAAGCATCATTCTCTTCTGGCTTACCTATGCTAACTCTGAGACATTGGGGAATCATATAGGAAAAGTTTCTTACGAGAACTCCCTCCTCAACCATTCTTTTGTGCAAGAGCTCCGCAGGCATGGCAAGACTTTTGAAAAGGATAAAGTTTGCCTCAGAAGGATAGGGCTTTATTCCTTCCAGCTTCAAAAGCTCTTCGTATACTCTCTGTCTTTCTTCAACGACCTTCTTTATCTCCGCTTCCAAAATATGGTAAAACTCGGTAAGCATAAGGGTTGCTATAACCTGAGATGGGAATGTTATGTTGAAAGGAAGCCTTATTTTACTTAGCTCCCTTACTATCTCCTCTTTCCCTACCATAAATCCTACTCTCAGACCTGCCATTCCTATTTTAGAAAGGGTTCTAAGAACCACCGTATCATCCCTTCTTAAAGCCTCATCTAAAAAGGTCTTGCCAGAATAGTGGTAGTAGGCTTCGTCCACCACTATAAAAATCCCTTCCTCCCTTATCCTTCTTATTTTGTCCTCGCTAAAGCAATTTCCCGTTGGGTTGTTAGGGTAGGCAAAGTAAGCAAGAGACGGTCTTTTCTCTCTCAACACTTTAAGACTTTCTGTTATGTCTATGTCAAAGTCTTCTCTCAGAGGGACTTCTACTCTATCTCTTCCCAAAACCTGTGCGGATATGCCATACATGGAAAAGGTCGGAGTAGGGTAAAAAATGCCCCTATCAAATTCTCCTATACCTATAGATAGGTAGTATATAAGCTCATCGGAGCCGTTTCCAAGAAGAATGTTTTCCTCCTTAATACTGAAACGCTGAGCTATCGCTTCCCTGAGAGCCCTTGCCTCTGGGTCTGGATATCGGTTAAAGGGTATTTTGGAAACCTCCTCCGCTATACGCCTTCTGACTTCTTCGGGGAAATCTATTGCCAGCTCATTTGAGGAAAGCTTTATCCTTGAAGGTGTGGTTTCCGTTTTGTAGGGGGAAAGGGGGCCAAGCCTCTTACTTATCATGCCTGTTCCTGAGCTTCTCTTTCCTCCTCCTCTTCTTCTTCCCCTCTTCCAAGGTAAAGCTCAAGCTCCGCCACGGTGGATTCCATTAGTTTATCCTCCAGTATGCCCTTTATAAGCCTATTGAGCTTTCGCTCATCACCCATCGCAATACCATTAAGCACGTAATAGAGTCTTTTAGGTAAGGAAAGAACCACTCTTTTGTATCTTGCGCCACCCTTTTTCTTAGGTTTTCTTGCCATTTTGCTCCTCCTTGTTTAGTTTTTTCATGCGTAAAATTATAACATGATGCTTTTGCTTTTAGTCTTTATATTATTGATTTCAATCACAAAAGCGGGAGAATCACTCAAAAATTTTCCAGATAAATACAGGGTTATATTCCTACCAGAGGAGCACACGAGTAAAGAAGACCATGCATTCCAACTTAAAGTTGTAAAGTTTCTTCAATCAAAAGGTTATAAGTTTTTCATAGCTATGGAGATGTTTCAACAGCCCTTTCAATCTGCTTTAGATGACTACATAGCTTGCAGAATAGAAGAAGAAGAGATGTTAAAAAGAACAGAATACGGGAAAAGATGGGGCTTTGATGAATCTCTTTACAGGGACATATGGAGGTTTGCCAAGGAAAAAGGCATAAGGATTGTGGCTATAAACATACCCACGGAGTTAGTTCATAAGATAAGGGCTGAAGGTCTGGAAAGGTCAAAAGATGAGCATCTTCCCAATCCCATAATACCCTTATCGGAGGAAGAAAAGAGAGAGCTTAGAGGGTTTCTTGCTTCCCATCCAAGAGTAGAAGAGAAAAGGTTTTTTGATGTTCAGAATGCTTGGGACAACGGCATGGCCCTTGCGATAGTCAGGCTTCTTGAGAAACATCCTGATTATAAGGTTGTGGTATTGGTAGGGAGGGGTCATGCCAACAGTTTGGATAGGGGAATACCGAGAAGGTTAAGAATTTTAAAACCAGATGCCAGCATGCTCATTATAAAAAGGGAAGAATTTCAGAGGGATTTTCTGTTTTCTATAGACTTTTCCAACGAGAGCTCGTCCGCAAGCTCAATGAAGGAACCAAACTGCAAACCATGAGATATGCGTGTAGTTTTCACGGTGGGAAATTGTTTTTTGATCAGTTTGACTATGTAGTTGGCCGTAGCTTCACCCTCCGTGTTGGGATTTGTAGCAAGGATTACTTCCTTTACCTTATATTTTTCTATCCTCTCAAGAAGGCTTTCTATACGTAAGTCTTTTGGTGAAACGCCCTCAAGGGGTGCTATCCTACCGCCCAAAACATGGTAAACACCCGTGTACCTTTCTAACTTCTCTATGGCAAAAGCATCTTGAGACTCTTCCACCACGCATATAAACTTCTTGCTCCTCTTCGGGTCGGAGCATATTACGCATACATCCCTATCTGTGTATATACCGCATTCACTGCACTCCACTATGCTCTGTGCCAAAAGCTCTAATGCTCTCACAACTTCAAGCCTTTCATCCTTTGAAAGTTTTAGCATGTTATACAAAAATCTACTGGCACTCCTTTCACCGTAAGTAGGCAAAAGAGTAAGTTTTTCAAGGGATAACTTTATGGCTTCCGGAAGGTATTCTTGATAAGACATAGGGGAAAATTATAATAGAGTTAAAACACCCATTGTGCCTATTCCGCTCAAAGAAAATCAAGAGTCGTAGAGGTCGGGTTAAGAGATAAATCTAATGCACCGCTCTTATGGGCACCTACGCTCAAAAAACATGCTCATAAGTTGTAGGTTAGACCCAGTTTTCTTTTCATGCCCACTACTTCACCCTTCTCCATACCCAATACCACATGAAGCTTTATCTGACCTTTCCTCCTTTCTGTGCAGTGTTTCTTACTTAACCACTCTCCCTGTCTATGGGTATGTAGCTCAAATCCTACCAGCTTCCAGTTCTTATTCATGGTGGAATACTATCTAACAGGGCACCTGAAGGGTTTTAGGCTCACCCCGTAGGTTTGCTATTTATTGCCCGACTTGTTAATATTATTTTTATGAAACTTCTAGAATTTCTAAGGGATAACAACATTTCCATAGGTGACAACTTTAGGCTTTTATTACAAAGGCTAAACCTTTGGGATGAAAAATACCTAAAGGAGATTGAAAATAAGATAGGCGAGCCTGCTAAGATGTCTAAGTCTAAAGGTAATACTGTAGACCCTCAGGAGGCCATTCAGAAGTACGGTGCGGATACGATTAGGCTTTACATTCTCTTTGCTGGTCCTGTGGAAAAGGACTTTGAATGGACCGATGAGGGTGTACAAGGTGCTTATAGGTTCTTGAAAAGGCTATGGGATTTTACGCATAGACATATAGAAAGCGTACGAAACGTGGAGTTTAAAAGGGAAGATTTTGAAAATCTTGAAAATCCGGCAAAGGAAATAAGAAGGAAAACACACCAAACCCTAAAGAGATACCTTCAGCAGATGGAAGAATTCTCTTTCAACACGGCCATAGCGAGCATCATGGAGCTTTTGAACACCCTTCAAGATTTTGAGCCAAAAAGCGAATTGGAAAAAAAGGTCTTAAAGGAGTCTCTGCAGATAATCCTCTTTATGCTGTATCCCATCACACCTCATGTGTGCGAGGAGCTTTGGCATAAAATCGGAGAAGATAAGCTTATGCTCTCCTATGCCTTTCCGGAACCTGACGAAAGAGCTCTGATGCTTGAAGAAGTTGAGCTTCCCGTGCAGATAAATGGCAAGCTGAGAGCGGTAATAAGCATACCAGTGGATGCAGACCAGGAGCTTGTAAAAGAGCTTGCGCTAAAGGACCAAAGAATTAGTCAATGGGTTAACGGCAAAGCACTTAAAAAGGTTATATATATAAAGAATAAACTTTTAAACTTGGTGGTCTAAGATGGAGAACCTTTTAAACCTTCTAATTTTTCTCGGAAAGCTACTCCTGCTTATGGTTGTGCTGGGCGTGCCTCTGTTTTTAATTGTAGCCTTTGTAGCGGACAAAGTATACAAAAAAGTGGAACCAAAGTACGAGGAGCTTAGGGAACGTAGAATTAAGGACCTCGAAGAAAAAGCGGGGAAAAATAAGAAGGAGAAAAAGACATGATTTTTATCATACGAATTCCTCTTGACAGTCCTTAAGCTCATGCTAATTTTTTGATAACCCACTAAAGGAGGTAAGGCATGCCGATGGAAGTTTTGCCAGGACCAGCTGGCTATATACCAACCCCAGCAGCCTTTGAAGGCGTTGAGCTACCAGCGCCAGGTAAAGCACTCTTATATGGAAAGATAGTTGATGAAGAGGTTGCTATGCGTGAAGCCGCAAAGGCAATGCTTACAAGGAGAAATCCCACCATATTTCCAGGTCCACTGGTACTCTGGGGATGGAATGCAGGTGCAATGGAAAAGGCAAAGGCAGTCCTTGAGCTTGCTATGGAAATACCCAACTGCAGAATAATACCCATGCCCGACTACAGACCCAAATATCCAAAGATAGACCCAGAGGCAGAAATAAACCCCAACCATCCAAACCTGACAATACTTCACAACAAAATAGAAGCCTGTATATTTGTAGGAGTCCACTGTCATTATGCAAACCTATCCCTCAGGATGATAAGAGCCGGGACCAACTGCTTTACCATAGCCCTCTGTGCGGAGATGGGGCACGAGGATGCCATGGTTTCTCTCAGAGACGTTCATGCGGAAGAGATAAGAAGGTTCAGGGATGTTTTAGTTCAGGTAAGGGAAGAGCTTGGCATAAAGTGGGAGCCAAAGCTGCCACCAGAAAATCCATCCTTGCCAAAGGAAGAATATCAAACCCTTTCAGTGCTTGACTACGGTGAGTATTCTTATCTTCTTATCCCCAGAAGGGGAGAACATGTAACAGAAAGTGAATAAAAAAGCGGAGGTAGTACTATGCCAGAACAAAAAGTTGTAGATGCGGATTATCTTCTCTTAGAGGCACCAAGAGAGAGGAAGTTTATAACCGGTGCCCAAGCAATGGCGGAAGCTGTCAAGCGCGCCAATGTGGACATAGCCATAGCCTATCCCATAACACCCCAGTCAGAGGTTATGCACCTCGTGGGCGACATATGGGCTCAAGGATATCTCAAAGACTACTACAGAGCGGAAGAAGAATACGGTGCCATGTCCGCCATAGCGGGTGCGGTTAGGGGTGGTGCAAGAGCTTTCTCTGCCACCTCAGGACCGGGACTTCTCAGAGGTCTTGAGGCTATTGCTTCTTGGCCAGGGCATAGGATACCGGCGGTCTTGGGAGTTCTCACAAGGGTTGTAAACGCACCCCTTTCCATACAGCCCGATAATGTAGAAATATCTTACCTCCTCAATTGTGGTATGGTTGTCTTACATGCGGAGAATCAACAGGATGTGTTTGACTTTACGCTTGCCAGCTTCGTGATTTCAGAAAAGGTGGATGTATACATACCCATAGCGGTTTGCACCGAGGGCTTTTTTGTTACCCACGCAAAGGGCTATGTGAACATGACGCCCGAGGATATGAAACTGCCACCAAGAGACCCCTACAAGGCACCTGTGCCACCCACAGACTGTGAAATACCACCCGCAAGGATACAAAGGGATGCGCCCGTTCAAAAATCTAACTTTATGAGCTATCTTATACATGCGGTATGGCAACAAGAAATATGGGCTTCTAACATAAGGGCTATGAAATACATATACAAATATCTTGGTGGTCCCATAGAAGTTGTAAATCCTGAGGCTGAGGTCTTTATAGTAGCCTCAGGATGTGCCGCCGCACAGGGCAGGGAAGCGGTGCGTTATGCTCAGCTGGAAGGGCTAAATGTGGGGCTTGTCAAAGTCAAGTCCATAAGACCTTTCCCAGAAAAGGAGATAAGAGAGGTCCTCTCCAAGGCAAAAGCTATCATAGTGCCAGAACACAACATAGTAGGTTGGCTTGCCAAAGAGGTAAAGGCGACCATACCTAACAACGATATTGTCATAGGCGGACCTAGGGTCTACGGAGGTATGACCTTGCCAGTGGAGCTTATAATGGAAAAGGTTTATCAAGCCTTAGGCATAAAGAAGGAAAAGAAGGTGGTAGTATAAAAACCAAAAGGAGGTGTAAAAATGGGTCTGGAATATGTTAGGATTTCACCAGGCTTTGAAAAATACATGCCCAAGGACTATGTGGACTTGGTCCAATACGGGCAGTTTGGCAAGCAGATAGACGTTCAGCAACTTGGACAGTTTAAGGAGCTTGTAGAAGAGCATCCTATGTGTGCCGGCTGTTTTATGGCTTACTTTGTAAGGGTCTTCTACGCTGCTCTTCCCAATCCAGAGGACACAATAGTTATAGGAACAGCAGGTTGTGCTAGGCTCGCACTGTCTCAGGCAGCTGTGCCTTTCATATACGGAAACTACGGAGATACCAACGCTGTTGCCTCCGGTTTGAAGAGAGCTCTTTCCATTAGATTTCCAGACAAAACGAAGGATGTGGTGGTCATAGCTGGCGATGGTGGTCTAATAGATATAGGCTTTGGTATGACCATGCACTCTTGGTTTAGACGTGAGAAGTTTACTACTATAATGGTGGACAACGAAGTTTACGGAAATACGGGCGGTCAGGAAAGCGGAATGTCACCCAAAGGTGTTCAGCTAAAGATGGCACCCAAAGGTAAACAGTTTGACAAGATAAACGCAGTAGAGCTTGCAAAAACAGCCGGATGCGTCTATGTGGCAAAGCTATCACCCACTAATCCCAAGAGAATAGCCAAAACAATAAAGAGAGCTATACTTGCCGCAAGGCACTTCGGTCCCACCTTCATACACGCCTATACCTCTTGCAACATAGAGTATTCCATACCTACTGAGAAAGTGCTGGAAGACGCAAGGAAGAGGGAAAAGCAAGACTTCGCCTTTTACGAGTGGATGACAGACGAAGTCAAGGAGTTCTTCGAAGAAATTGAAAAGAAGACCGAGGAGGTCAAGGCATGAAAAGGTATAACATCCGTATAGCTGGTGTTGGTGGGCAGGGGGTGGTCACCTCCGCCCACATCCTTGGTAATGCTATGTCTGCCGCTGGTAAGTACGCCACCCTTGTGCCCTTCTTTGGTTCTGAAAAGAGGATGGCACCAGTAGAGGCATACGTAAGGGTGTCTGACCAACCCATATACGAAGTGGGTGAAGTGGTCTATCCCAACGTTATCATGATATACCATCCCCAGGTCATAACCCACGGCAAATCCTACACCATGCCCTTTTACTCTGGTCTTAAAGAAAATGGGCTGGTTATAATAAACACAGATGTGGACATAATACCAGAAGAAGACTGGAAGATACTAAACGACTTAAACACGAGGGTTATAATGCTTCCCGCTACAAAAATAGCCCTTGACATAGCAGGGACTGAGCTTGCAACAAACATGGCTATGATAGGCTTGTTCTTTGGTATTACAAGGCTTGTGGGTTTTGAACACATAGAACAGGCGGTAAGGGAAAGGTTCCTTGGAAATACCTTTGTGGCCTCCGGCGGAACTACAGCCTTAGACAGTGCCATAGAGAAAAAGTTCAAGAAAAAGATGGAACTTCTTGAGAAGAACATGCAGGTCATACGCGAAGCCTTCAAGATAGCTGAAGATAAGGGCTGGGTTGAAGAAGAGGCTCTAACAGGCTAAACTACTATTATTAAGGAGGCAAGGCAGGTATGTACTACGTGGCAGATGTTAACGAAACAGATTGTGCCAAGTATAACTGTAAGCAGTGTGTGTTGTTCTGTCCAGAACCTAACACACTCATGTACCATGACTCCAGGCATGTAGCCTGGGTAAATTACTCGAGATGTAAGGGATGCGCCATATGCGTTTATGTGTGCTCTGACCTTCTTAAAAGAAACTGCATACAGATGGTCATGGTGACTACAGGGGATTGAACAGCTTACCCTCTTAGTGCTAAAAAGGTTAACTTTATACAACAAGGAGGTCAGGCATGAATATGGAGGAAAAGTTGAAAGAGCTGGCGGAGGAGATAAGGAAGAACATGGCAAACCCCGACATTGATATTGAGGTGTGCTTTCCTGGGGACGTAGATGAGGGCTGTGAGCTTAAAAGCTACCCATACCTGAAGGTAAAGTATGTGGTAGAGGGGCACGACGTTTACGAAAAGGAAATAGACATAGACCCCATATACTTTGATAAGGATGTCAAGGACCTCGCCAACTTTGTATCCTTTCAAATACAGCAATTCATGGAGGAGATAGACTCTGTAGAGTACGGCGGAGAGTAAGATGCTCCCCTCTTTTGTGGTAACTGGTTTTTTGGGAAGTGGTAAGACTACCCTTTTGGTAAACTCCGCAAGGGAGCACTTTTCGGGGAAAAGGGTTGCGGTTATCGTGAACGAGCTGGGCGAAGTGGGAGTAGACGGAAAAATCCTAAAGAATGCCTACTCTGAAGTTCTTGAGCTTCCTGAGGGATGTATTTGCTGTTCCTTGCACGCGGAGTTTGAAAAAGCCATCACAGAAATAAGGGAAAAATACGACCCTGAAGTGCTTCTTGTGGAAACCTCTGGGGGTGCAGTTCCCTTTCCCGTTATTCTTAGTCTCCAAGCTCTTGGCTGTTTAGTAGAAAGTGTCATATGTTTGGTGGACTGTGTTAACTTTGACAGATACAAGGAAGACAACACTGCAAAGTATCAGATAGGTGGTTCCAACGTAGTAGTGCTAAATAAAACTGATTTGGCTAAACCAGAGGATTTAGACCGTATTGAAAAGGATGTTTTAGAAATATGGAAACTCTACAGACCTGTTAACACATTTACTGGTGAACCCATTTACACAAAGTTAAAAATTTACAGAACCTCTTACGGTCGCCTACCTAAGGAGGTTTTTGAAGGCGTATACACACTTCCAGAGCTAAAAGCCTTGCCACAGCATCCTCAACATAGCCACTGGCAGAAGGTCATAAACCTCCTTGAGCCTTTAGACTATGAGGACTTAGAAAAGAATTTAAAAAACCTACCAGAAAAGGTAATCAGGGCAAAAGGCATAGTAAGGTTAAAACATCACCCTTATCCAGTGGCAGTAAACTATACCTTTGGCTACATGGATATACCAATAGAGATAAGAGATTACGATGGACCCTACTTTTTAGTCCTTATAGGAAACTAAAAAGTCCTTATAGGAAACTAAAAACCTATGGAGGGCAATCATGGGCATTGACCTTCTACTCCAGAATATACTAAACCCCCCTGTCCTTATGTTCCTTTTAGGACTAGGTGCGGTTCTTTTGAGGACAGAACTGGAAATTCCTCAGCCTTTGCCCAAGCTCTTTTCCCTATATCTTCTCATAGCCATAGGGTTACACGGTGGCTACGAGCTTTCCAAGAGCGGTATAACCGCCGATGTCTTAAAAGTGCTCCTGCTTGCTATGCTTATGGCAACTGCTGTGCCAATTTATGCTTTTTTCATACTGAGGCTAAAGTTAGATGTTTACAACGCGGTAGCCATAGCGGCCACCTACGGCTCTATAAGTGCGGTAACCTTTATAACTGCTGGGTCTTTCCTAAATACCCTGGGGCAAAGTTATGGTGGTTATATGGTAGCGGCCATGACCCTCATGGAATCACCTGCCATAATAATAGGCTTGGTTATGCTGAGCCTTTTTGCAAAAAGAAATAACGAGGGCGTTAATTGGGCTGAAGTGTTTAGGGAGGCTTTTCTTAACCCTTCTGTCTATATACTTATGGGAACGCTAATAATAGGGTTTTTGACTGGGGAAAAGGGTTGGAAGGCTATGGACCCACTCTTTGGTGTGCTATTTAAGGGCATGCTGGCTTTTTTCCTCTTGGATATGGGTATAGTGGCGGGTAGAAGAATAGGAGAAATAAAAAAGGTGGGTGTGTTCCTGATAGCCTTTGGTATTCTTCTTCCCGTTTTCAACGCAATGGTCGCAGTTTTGCTTGCCAAGACCTTTGGATTAGCGAAGGGCGATGCCTTTATGTTTTCCGTGCTGTGTGCCAGTGCCTCTTACATAGCGGTTCCTGCGGCCATGAGGCTCTCAGTGCCAGAGGCAAACCCAAGCCTTTATGTAACCATGTCTCTTGCCATAACCTTTCCCTTTAACATAGCCGTAGGCATACCCTTATACTACTTTGTGATAAATAACCTGTGGGGGTAAACCATGAAACCTATGAAGAAATTGGAAATAGTGGTGGACAGTGTATACCTAAATAGGGCTTTGGAGATTTTGGAGAAAAATGGTGTTTCTGGTTATACGGTAATAAGGGATGTGCTTGGCAAAGGTGAAAGGGGTCTGATGGCTGCGGATGAGCTTACCGATGTGTTTAAAAACAGCTACATATTCACCGTATGCGAAGAAGAAAAAGCTCAGAAGATAGCAAGGGAGATAAACCCTCTACTCAAAAAGGTTGGAGGTATATGCATAATCTCCGATGTTGTGTGGGTTCCTCACTAAAGTTTTGATAAATACTGGAAAGCTCAATTAAAACAGGCTTTTGCAAAGGCTGTCAAGAGCGTGGGCTAAATCATACGCTGGTATTGGACACATGAAATTTTGAGGGAAATTCACAGTAAACTTTATAGAAAAGAAAAAGCGGGCGAACTGTGTAAACATAAAGTGTATAAGGAAAGCTTATAATCTATATCATAATTACTAATGGTTTGTGTTGTATTCGGTGATTATAATATGAAGATAATCTTACTTAGGAGGTGTTTGAAATGGCAACAATTACACCAGACAAGACCCTTGATGCTTCTGGGCTAAACTGCCCTCTTCCTGTCCTAAAGACTAAAAAAGCTATAGAAGAACTCCAGTCTGGTCAAGTTTTAGAAGTGATAACCACAGACCCAGGAGCAAAGGCAGATATACCAGCTTTTTGCAACAGAACTGGTCATCAGCTTCTAGAAACTGTAGAAGAGGGAGGAAAGATTATATTCTATATAAGGAAAAAATAGGGAGGAATAGGTATGGCTACAGAAAGACTTGCCATTATAGCCACAAAGGGTACGTTGGATATGGCGTACCCACCCCTTATCTTAGCATCCACTGCAGCCTCTTTGGGCGTGGAAACCGCAGTGTTTTTTACCTTTTATGGATTAAACATAATCCACAAAAAGAGGATGCACGAGCTAAAGATTGCACCCATTGGAAACCCAGCCATGCCCATGGCTTTTCCCCCATCCATGCAGAATGCGATAACTAATGCCATATCCTCCATCTTCCCAGGCCCACCCCAGATTATGGGCATTATACCCGGCATGACAGACCTTATGTCCTACATGATGAAAAAAACCATAAAAGAGCACGGCGTCGCAGACATACCAGACCTATTGGAAGCCTGCAAGGAGGCAGACGTTAAGCTTATACCCTGCCAGATGACCATGGAGCTTTTTGGCTATAAGTACGAAGACTTAATAGACGGACTTGAGCCACCTGCCGGCGCTGCTACCTTTATGAACTATGTGCTTGAAGCGGAAAAGCCTATGATAATCTTCGTCTAAGGAGGATAGATATGTCATACGAGAAGGTGCTTTTTTACATTTTGACCGTGCCTTTTTTTGAGAGGGCAGAGCCAACAACGGGTGAACTCATAAACCCACAAGCTGGAGCTCCCTTCTTTCTTGCCACAGCTGCCACAACTATGGACTACGAAGTGGAAATGGTCATAACCTCTGAGGCTGGTTTTCTTCTCATGAGGGACAACGCCAAGAAGGTAAAGGTAAGACCTGGAGTTGAGCAAACCATCTATGATTTTATAAAGATGGCTAAGGAAGCAGGGGTAAAAATATACCTGTGTGTGCCGTCCTTGGACCTTACAGAAATATACAAGAAGGAAGATGTAAACCCAGAGCTGTGTGATGGCATAATCGGTGGTGCTGCATTCCTCGATAAACTGATGAGCGGTGAGTATGCAGTTCTTACACTCTAACGCCTGCGCCACCTCCCCTTTTTTTGTCCGGGCTTGTATAAGTTTATTTTTATATATCCATAAGCAAAATTTAATTGACTTTTATCAGGTGTATTATACTTTAATAGAAAGTGAAAGTAATCTTGTTAAGGAGGTTTAATCATGGATGGACACCCTTATGGATACAATCTTCCCATATCGGAGAAAACTAGGGCTGTG